>JASHPH010000096.1 GCA_030038255.1 Candidatus Sulfotelmatobacter sp.
CACTGAGTTACTCCCGCCCGTAAACCAGCTGTCAGCTATCAGCCGTCAGCCCTCAGCGGCTAAAGCCGCTCGTCGTTGCGAAACGTCATGGCACGGCTAAAACCGTGCCCTTCCCAAACCCTGGAGCCGATGACCAGGATTGAACTGGTGACCTCTCCCTTACCAAGGGAGTGCTCTACCAACTGAGCTACATCGGCCCTAAACCAGCTGTCAGCAATCAGCCTTCAGCTCTCATCCAAATCCTACTCAGTATCGCTGTTCTTATCCGGATGCAGCACGTCTTTGCGGCGCAGGATCGACTTCACTGCGAACAGCGCCAGAATCACCAGCGTCGCGCCGCGAATCCGCATGTCGTCAATCGTCAACCACGTCAGCACGCCGATCACGACGTAAGCGATCAATGCTGCAGCCAGGCGATTCACCGTTAAACCATGGTGCACAGGGGAGGATTCGAACCTCCGTACCTCGCTAGGAGGAACAGATTTACAGTCTGTCGGCTTTAACCACTCACCCACCTGTGCAGAACTTAGGGGCGATGCAGCCGTCGTTTCCGCAGATCATGTCCGGCAGATCACTGTCCGGCAGATCGCAGTGCCGACCCGATCGAGCGCACGCCAAAATCACAGACCAATCGCAGCCACGTCAGAACTCAAAATTCGCCAGTCAAATTTCGCCAGTCAAATTTCGGTAAACAGGGAAACCAAGGCTCGCGCAAGACTGTCGCGAAGATCACTGCATGCGGGAAAGTTCCGAATGAAGTGCGTCTGGAAAAACCTGTTGCGCCGCTAACTGATCCGCCGCCTGCCGAATACCGCTACCAAAATCCGGTTCAAGACTCTGAGTTCCCTCGCAGGCTTTTCCAATAAAAGCTGGCTCGGGATTTCGGCAGCGGGCTTCCGCTTCCCTGACGCCCGCAAACCGCCTCAACTCTGGAGCTGGCGAAGGGATTCGAACCCCCGACCCTCTGATTACAAATCAGATGCTCTACCAACTGAGCTACGCCAGCACATCTGGGGACAAATGCGGCTCCGCGCAAACTTATCCCTCCGATCCCTTCCAGATGTCCGGGACAATTTAATAAAGTAACACAAGGGCAAGTTACGGCGCAATGGAGAGTTAGGAAGGGTCGGAGCCGCCGCCGGGGTAGTGGTCCAGTTTAAGTGGGGCAATCGAGTTTAACTTGGAAGCGAGCCCAACGCGCGGCTTGTGCGTCGCAAGAAGCGCGACGCAACGCCCACCCCATCACGCCAAGACCGGGCGCGCTGGGGACCCCGGTTCGCGCGGCTCGCCCGGTTCCTTCGCTTCGCAGAGAGCGCTCGCTCAGGATGACAAGCCAACTGCGACCAATCCCCGAAAAGCGATGGTGCTATCATTTCTCTCCTGACCGCATTTCATGCGAATTAGACGAGCCTTCCCTATCGCTCTGGCGGTCGTGGTTGTGGCCGCGGCGGTTACGGTCACTGTCGAGCTGCGCAAGCAGGCTCCGCCCGAGGCGGCGCGCCTGCTGCCCGGCGCCGACGCCTTTCTTTACGCCGACTTCAGCTGGATTCGTAAGGTCAGCAACAAGCCACTGCCGGCCGTTTCGCACGATCCTGCGTATGAGAAGTTCATCCAGGCGACGGGGTTCGAGTTTGAGCGCGATCTCGACTCGGTGGCGTTTGCCGTGCACTATCCGGGGCGCTGGGGCGGGACGGGCGGCGCGGAGCCGCAGCCGCGATTTTCCGAGGTATTCGTGGGAAAGTTCGACGGGCAGAGACTGGCGGCCTACCTGAAACACGCGGCGCAGTCGGTGGAGAATTACAACTCGGTCGACATTTTTTCAATTCCGATGGAGGGGCGGGCGTTTCGCGTCGCCATTCTGAGCGTGGACGCGGTGGCCGCTTCGAACCACGACGATCCGGGCGTGATCCGCGGCATGGTGGACCGGTCGCGGCGGCTGGCGTCGCCGTTCGGTGGTCCGGCGTTTCTGCGCAAATATTACAAGCGGGTGCAGTTGGCGAGTCCGATCTGGATGGTGGCGCATGTGGACCCATCGTCTCCGCAATTTGGCGGGATATGGAGCCAGCTTCTGCCGCATCCCGCCGACCTGGTGATTTCGGCGAGTTATAACCCGTTGCACTTGCCGCTGCGCGCGGGCGCGCTGCATCTGGAGGCGGAAGCCTGGGCGGCGAATGAAGCCGATGCCGAGGCTATTGCCAGCAAGGCGGAGACTTTTCTCGTCATGTTTCGCAGCGCCGAAGTTTCTGTGGGAACGGCAGGAACCGATGCCGACGTGAAGGCCTTTTTCGACAGCCTGCGTGTGCGGCGGGAGGGTAGCAAGGCGGTTCTCTATGCGACAGTGCCGACGGGCATCCTGCGGAAGATGGTGGAATCGTCGGCGCAGATGCCTGCGGCGGGCGCACCGCCACAAAATTGATTCGCGATTGATTCGCCGCGGCTCGACTCCGTGTGCTTCCGGTTACATGGTGGTGTGCCGGTGGGCACAGAATTTCTTGGGGCGCGGGGTTAAAGTAAGGCAGTTTTTTCCGGCTCCAGCAGCTAAGGCGAGAGAGCTCTGAATGAACGTCCACCAAGGAGCAGGGCCATGGATGAGCCGCGGCGGGTGCTCATTCTCGACAGTGATCCCGATACGCTTATCACGCTGCAGTATGTGCTGGAGCAGGCAGGGATCGATGCCACCATTACCTGGCAAGAAGGTGAAGCCTGCCAATTGCTGGAAACCACGCACTTCGACCTCATACTGATTGGCGATCATCCCCCTGAGCTCAATGCTGCAGCAATCGTGCAGGATCTGAGCTTTCGAGGTATCTGCCCGCCGGTTTTGATTTTGCGGGGAATTGTTCGCGAAAAGGACACTGAGTATTTCCGCTGGCTGGGTGCAATTGGCGTGGTTCCCGAGCGGGATTCCTGCATGGTTCTTCGCGAGGTCACAGAAGCGTTAGCACCCACCCAATTCAAGGCGTCGAAGGCGAGCGCCTGATCAGGCAAAGCCCGCCGCGCTCCCGAGACTACGACGGTCGAGAAATGCGCCGATCCCGCGTGCTCCGCGAAGCTGCTGCCGCACCATGAATGTCGATGAAACGCTCTCACTTTGTCGTCGTGATCGTCTGCAGCAGACGGCCGCCCGCATCACGGCGAACCACCCGCGTCAGACCTTGCACAGCAACGGCAGAGCTCGCCTGCGACGTTGCTGTCACTCCATCGTTCACCTGCGCGCAATCCATGCGCAGCGTGCCGTTGTCATTGAACACCAGCCCGTAGAAGCGCAGGGTGCTGCCCGGAGCGAGGGCCTGAGTGTTGAGCTGCTGGGTGTTGTTGTAAATGTAGACTTCGACTTCGCTGGGATTGTTGAGCAGCGTTGTTTGTCCCTGCTGTACCGCTAACGTGGGGAACAGGTCATAGGACGCGAGCGACACTGTGTAGTCCGTAAAGTTGCCGATCGTTTTTGAGGCGAGAACGGTCCCATTCATGGTCTGCGGGACGAGGGTGATCGTGTTTGCAACAGTGTAAACGCCGCCGGTCAGTGAAAAGTTTCCTGAAGTAATGTCGACGTTCTGGCCGGCCACCATGTTGGAGACGTTGAAGCTGGGAACGAAGGGCAAACTCTGCAGGTTCGTGAACTGGCCCGAGATGTTGAACGCGGCGGTGCTGAAGTCGAACTCTGGTATGTCGAAATAGACTCCGCTTTGGATGCCGTCGTTAATCAGAGTGCCCAGTTCGGTACGGCCGTAGAGATTAACAACGGGAACTACATTGTCAACAAACAGCACCGGTCCGCTGGAATCATTGATCACGGAGGAATCTTCCAGTGCAATTCGGGTCGCCAGCAAAGATCCGTCGGATTGAATTGCACCGTCCACATTCAGAAACATTCCGGCGGAAAGAGCAGACGCGCCGCTGAGGCCCTGGAACACCGTCGCGCTGTTGGAAGTCGCGGAAAGGGTTCTGGTGCCAAATGGCCCTCCCGCAATTGTGAGCGTGAGGCTCGACCCTGCCGTTCCCACCGACGCAACTTCTGCCGTGAGCCCGCTGACTTTGCCGTTTCCAGAGTTCGTCGGGGAAGTGGACAAGGCAAACGGAGTGAGGTTGAAGGTCGGCGACATGGAAAATCCCTCAAATGGAGGGGTGGTCCAGCAAGTGGAAAAAACTGCTGAGTTAGAAACCTGCATATCGAGCAGTAATGCCATGCTGCTGCCCGTCACCGTAATGGGCGAGGCCAAATTCACCGTGGGACCTTGATTGACGATGGAATAGTTCGCGATTCCGATTCCTTCTCCTGGAACTTGCGCAATACAAACGAACACCGCCCCGAGCGTGACCGTGGCGGAAGTATAGATGTCTTGAGGAACAGTGACGGTCGTCAACGGCTCGATTCCTCCGTTCAAGTGCATAAACTCGGCGGGCTGCTGAGACGACAGCAGAGTCACGGTATTCCCCGACTGGCTGGTCAGCGTCAATGTCTGAAATTCCACGGCAAACCGTGAAACTTGGTCGTTCGCCGTGCTCGAGAGCAAGACGGTCACCGAGGTATTACCGCTTAGCTTCGGTGGGGTCGTGGTGCTGGCATTTGAACCGCAACCGGTGGCTATGCCGATAACTAATAACGATGTAACAGTGATGAGGGAAAGATGAGACGATGGGGAGGGAGCGGAAGACGAACCTGCTCTCATGGGATCCTCCAACCAACCCGTCTATACCTCGCTAATCATAGCGAGCACCTTAGTTTCTGAAGGCAGGAAAATTATAAGACGAAATCTGTGTCAAGTGATCTTTTCATTGGCCAAGAAGTGTAAAAGTAGGTTGGCGAAAAATTCCCATTACACCCCGAACTGGCCCCATGGCTCCGCCGCG
>JASHPH010000007.1 GCA_030038255.1 Candidatus Sulfotelmatobacter sp.
CTCTACAAGCAGGGCAAAATCGTGGGCGGCGTCTATTTCGGACTCGGCCAGGAAGCCTGCTCCTGCGCATCCGCCTACGCGCTGGACAAAGACGACTGGTTCGCGCCCATGATCCGTAACCAAGGCTCGCTTCTCGTCCGCGGCTTCGGCGCCCGCGACGTCATGATGCAGTACATGGCCAAGGCCGGTTCGCCCACCATGGGCCGCGACGGCACCTCGCACTTCGGCGACACCGAGAAGCGCAACATGGTTTCGCCCATCTCCATGCTCGGTGATCTGATTCCCGTCATGTCTGGCGTCGCGCTCGGCGCACGTCTGCAGGGGCGCAACCTTGCCGTTATGACTTGGATCGGCGACGGCGGCCAATCCACCGGCGTAACCTACGAAGGCATTAATTTTGCAGCCGTGCAGAATCTCGGTCTTGTGCTCGTGGTCGAATCGAATCTGTGGGCCTACTCCACGCCGTCCGACATGCAGTACCGCTGCCATGATCTCGCCGAACGCGCCATCGGATACGGCATTCCCGGCGTGATCATCGACGGCACCGACGCCTGCCAGGTCTACGACGCCGCCCGCGAAGCCGTTGATCGCGCCCACCGCGGTGAAGGCCCCACGCTGATCGAAGCCAAGATGATGCGCATGAAGGGTCACGCCATCCACGACGCGGCCAGTTACGTGCCGAAAGAAATGTTCGAGTTCTGGAAAAAACGCGACCCGCTGGCACGCTTTGAGAATTATCTTGTGCGCGACAAAAAGTGGCTGAGCGCCAAAGAGAACGCTGATCTAATCGCCGAAGTTGAGGAAGTGATCGAAGCGGAAAGAGAGATCGCGGTCAATTCGCCAATGCCGACACCTGAATCAGCCGAGGGCGGCGTTTTTTGTGAAAACGGCTGCCACGAAATCAAACCGAAATACGGCATGCCGCAAGTGAAGAAGGGAAGCGCCGGCTACAAAGAAACCGAAGCCGCGGTGCATTTGAAATAACCGATGGTTTACCTCTTATGGTGTGATCACTATTTGCAAGAGTACGACCGCACCGAGCCCGTCGAGGAACTCTGGGCTAACGAGCGCAAAACAAAGGAACAGTTTTATGAACTGGTAAAGGATGTTATTAAGTCGGAGCGGATCCGGTTCATTGGTGAGGAGTGTAACGCCGGTCAGAGGACTATACCGAGAGTCTTAGCGACCGAACTTCACTGCGACTACGCGGAGATCGATATGCCAGTGGAGGAACGGGACGAGAAAGGTATAGCAAGACACTACCAAGCGATGGGTAGGGAAGAACGGACTCGAGTATACAACATCCGTGAAGACTACATGGTGCAAAGGGTGTATTCCCATTCGAGAGTCGACGCGCGCAAGTTGATCGTTTGTGGGGCTGAACACCTAAAGGGACTGGAAGCAAGATTTCGGCAAGAGGGAGAGGACGTAACGGCACGAGATTTGACCAAGGAAGACTGGTTTCTTGAGATCTGCAGGAAGAAAAATGAATTCGTGTTAAACCGGCTGGCTAGACACCAAAACCTATGCAACTAACCTACCTCGAAGCCATCCGCCAGGGAATCTGGGAAGAAATGGAACGCGACCCGACGGTCTTCTGCCTCGGCGAAGACATCGGCATTTACGGCGGCGCTTTCAAAGTTACCGATGGATTCATCGACCACTTCGGCCCTGAGCGCGTCATCGATACACCGATCGCCGAGTCCGCCATCGTGGGTGCGGCCTTTGGTGCAGCGCTCACCGGTATGCGCCCGGTCGCCGAATTTCAGTTCATCGATTTCATCGCCTGCGCCATGAACCAGATCTCCAATATGGTGGCCAAGACGCACTATCTGTGGGGCGCGCCTGTGCCGCTCGTTCTGCGCGGCCCCAGCGGCGGATACGTCCACGGCGGCCCGTTCCATTCGCAGAATCCGGAGATGTGGTTCGTGCACAATCCCGGCCTCAAAGTCATTTGCCCCGCCACGCCCTATGACGCGAAGGGGCTGATCAAATCCGCCATCCGCGACAACAACCCCTGCCTCTTCTTCGAGCACAAATATCTGTATCGCCGGATCAAAGAAGAAGTGCCCGAGGATGACTATGTCGTCCCGATCGGAAAGGCGCGTGTGGCGCGGGAAGGCAGAGATCTGAGCGTGATCACCTACGCTGCGATGGTCCACACCGCGCTCGAAGCTGCAGAAATTCTGGGCAAAGAAGGAATTGAAATCGAAATTCTCGATCTGCGCTCGCTCGTTCCCATCGACCGCGAAACGATCGCGCAAACAGTGAAAAAGACGAACAAAGTCATCATCCTCCACGAGCACTCTCGCACCGGAGGCTTGGCCGGAGAAATCGCCGCCATCATCAACGAAGAGGCTTTCGACGATCTCGACGGCCCGATCGTCCGTATCGCCGGCCTCGACAGCGCCATCCCGTTCTCGCCGCCGCAAGAGCACTACTATCTGCCGAAGGTGGAAGACGTCGTCCGCGAATCGCGCCGGCTTAAAGAGTACTGAGAGACCCCTCACATTCTCTGTCATCCCGAGCAGAAGAGAACGATTTGCAACGCGAATCGTTCTCTGAAGTCGAGGGACCTTGTGTTTACTTGTGTTAGGCAATACTTTTCCGCAACTAGCGCCCTTCCCGCTCCATCTGCCACAATAAGTCTTCATCCTCTTGCGGAGGCCTCATGGGCAAGTTCGTTTTCGGAGTCATCGTCACCCTGCTCGTCATCATTCTCGGCGGGCTTGGTTTTGCCCTGCTTGGGTTTTTCCCCACTCCTTCCAACGTCGAGCCGCCGCACTGGGAGCGCCATCTCGCCATGGGTGCTGTCGACGCCTACACCGAGCGCCACGCTCCGCACATCGCCAACCCGCTCACGCCCACCGAAGCAAACCTGATTGACGGCATGAAGCTGTACACCATGAACTGCGCCCTGTGCCACGGAGGCCTAGATCGCAAGCCCTCCACCCTGGCCACGTCGTTTTATCCGCCGCCCCCGAATCTCATCTCTGATCCGCCCGACGATCCAGAGTGGCACATCTTCTACACCATCCGCACCGGCATTCGGTACACCGGCATGCCCGCCTGGGACAAGACTCTTGCCGACCAGGACATGTGGAAGGTAACCATGTTCCTGTCTCATATGGACAAACTCCCGCCCAAAGTTCAGGAATACTGGAAGACCAGTTTCGGAGTGGCTCCCACGGCAGGCGATGAAAAAAAAGAAGACGAAAAGAAGGAAGGGACTAGCAAAGAGAAGCACGACCATCACTAGCTCACAGACGGTGCCTATGTGTGGACAGCCGCCTCGGCTGTCCCGTTGAGCAAAGCTCGACTGAGAAAAATGTCTAGTAAGCCCGCTATAATATCGGATTGCACTCGGCTCTCTGTCGGAACCGTGGGCCGCATGGAAGGGAATCATGCCTACTGATATCGTGATGCCGCAGATGGGCGAATCCATCGTCGAAGGCACGATCACAAAATGGCTCAAGAAGCCGGGAGATAAAATCCAGCG
>JASHPH010000097.1 GCA_030038255.1 Candidatus Sulfotelmatobacter sp.
TGCTTTCCAAGCGCAGCGTCTTTTCCACGGCCTATCAAGCTGCCGCCGCTGCAGCGGTGGATGTCGATACGGTTTGCCGCTGGACAACACGGCCCCGTCGATCCAGAGAAGCTTGAGCGGCATCAGTCGGTTATACGATTGGGCGGCTGAGTACTCGACTTTCGAGAAGTACGATGAGGAGCACAACAGCCGTCCACTGCGCGATGTTAGCCCGATCATTTTTTTGTTCATGGCGGCCCCGTTCGTGGTTTTGACCTTCGTATATGTCGCACGTGCTCGGATAAGGAAAGTTGCTTGGCTGGTCGCGGCGCTGGCATCTATCGCAGGTTTCTTGCTAACAAGGTACGTGTTTCGGTGAGTGGGAATGGGCTGCAGTTAAGAGCTGTGACCGCGTGCTAGTCAATCATTCGTGAACCATCCCGAGGCTGGCGCACTGAGCATAGCCGCCAACAAAATTGCCTTCCGCCACAACGGTCTGCACTGCTGCTTTACTACCGTAGTACAGTAGCTTCGCGCCCATGCCCCACAGGGCAGATTCGCCCACGCCTGTGAGGAAGTTGGTCAAGGAAGCAGTGCTAATTGTGCGTAATTGTGACAACGAGAAAACTGCGGCCCAATCAAATGAGACGAACCCTTGATTTAGCGTATTCTGGGCGGTATTCATCGCCTGTGTATGAGCTTGCTGTGCTTGGCCCAGACATGTGCCCTGAGTCTGAACAATTTTCAAGGTCAGGTTGTTTGCGGCTAAGCCGGGTGCGGAAAGCGTCAAGTCTGACGGTCGCAGTGAAGTTTTGGCAGGTTCCCTTCGCGTTTTGCAAATTACGGTAATTCTCGTCTAGTCCGCGATCCCCCACGTGTTTCTGCTATTCGACTCCTATCTCGCCAACCGCGGGCCTCTGCCGACGTAGCCTCGCTGGCAGCCTCTAGCAGCTTGCCCATCCGCGCCTGCGGTATATTCTCAGCGTGATCAGAACAAATAATTGGCGGTTTCTACTGTTGATGGCATGCGCGGTAAGTTTCGCGCACGCGCAGTCCTATCGGTATTTTCGTCTCGGAAATAAGGAAGACATTCAGACCAAGCCGACGGCCGGCATTGCCATGATGGGCGGCGGAGGCGACATGGATGAGGCGTTTCGCTGGCTCTGCGCGAAAGGAAACGGCGGCGATTTCCTGATCCTCCGAGCGCGAGGCGATGACGACTACAACTCTTACGTGAACGGGCTGTGCAAAGCGAACTCCGTGGCAACGCTGATCATTCCTGATCGCGGAGCGGCGGAGGATGCAGCAGTCGCCGAGATCATCCGCAAAGCGGAGGTGCTGTTTATCGCCGGCGGCGATCAGGCGCGATACGTTCATGGTTGGAGGGCAACGCCGGTCGAACAGGCAATCAACGATGACCTCGCCGCTGGCAAGGCGATTGGCGGAACCAGCGCCGGATTGGCGGTCGAGGGCGAGTTCGCGTACGGCGCGCTCGGCGATAAACCGGATGACAAAAATCTGGCGTCGCCGGATGTGTTGCTCGATCCCTATTTTGACCGCGTAACGCTGGTGCGCGATTTTCTGAAAGTTCCACATCTCGAGAATCTGATCACCGACTCGCATTTTGCCCGGCGCGATCGCATGGGACGAACGCTGGGATTTCTGGCGCGAATCATGAAGGATGGCTGGAGTGCGGCGCCACGCGAAGTTGCGATTGATGAGAAGTCGGCGGTGCTGGTGGAGGCCGATGGAAAAGTGAGGGTGATCGGCACGGGGAGAGGCGCGTATTTCCTGCGTCCGACGCGCGGGCCGGACATTTGCGAGAAAGGCATGCCGCTGACCTTCCGCGGGATCAGTGTCTATCGAGTTCGCACGGGCGGGCATTTCGATCTGAGTTCCTGGACTGGGGACGGTGGCACCGCATATTCGCTTTTTGTCGAACGCGGAAAGATCGAGAGCACGCAGCGAGGGAATGAAATTTATTGAACAGCAAGAAAAAAATCGTCGGGTTGGGCGAAGTCTTGTGGGACATTTTTCCGCATGGGGCTCGCCTGGGTGGAGCGCCGGCGAACTTTGCCTACATCGCCAATCTGTTGGGAGACGAGGGAATTGTCGCCGGCCGTGTCGGCACGGATGCGCGCGGACGCGAAGCCTTGCAACGCATGAGGGAGTTGGGGGTGAACGTCGATCATGTGCAGACGGACCGCATGCACGCGACGGGAACGGTGAACGTGAAGATCGACGGTGCAGGGATGGCAAGCTACGAGATCGCAAGCCCTGCAGCATGGGACTTTCTGAAGTGGACTCGCGACTGGCAAAGGCTGGCTGCAGATGTCGATGCAGTCTGCTTTGGATCACTGGCGCAGAGAAACGAGCAGAGCCGGATGACGATTCAGCAGTTCTTACGCGTAGCGTCGCCGCACGCCGTCAGAATTTTCGATGTCAATCTGCGCCAGTCGTATTACTCGGCAGGAACGATCTCGGAATCGATGAAACTGGCGGAGATCGTCAAGCTGAACGATGAAGAACTGCCAAAGATCATGACCTTGTGCCATCTTCCGCACGAAGATGCGCTATCGTCGGCGAAACGCTTGCTCAGTGCCTACAGTTTGAAGCTGGTGTCCGTCACGCGGGGACGGCAAGGAAGTTTGCTGGTGCGCGGTGGCGAGGTGGACGAACGTGATGCGAGCGAGCATGACGTGACCGAATATGAGGTGAGCGAGCACCCGGGGTTCGAAGTCCGAGTCGCGGACACGGTGGGTTCGGGAGACGCATTCACTGCGGGATTGGTCCATGAATATCTGAACGCCGCGCCACTCGATCGAATGAATGAAATGGCGAACCGGGTCGGTGCGTGGGTGGCCAGCGAAGTGGGTGCGATGCCTTCGCTTAAGGGCCGATCGCTCGCGGCATCACTAGCCGAGGTTCGCTGAATGGATGCCAAAACGCACGGCTTGTGATGTATAGTTACGAAAGATTGTGTTTTCTTTCGCTGTGCTGCGGGGTCAGGGAGAACCATGAAGCGCACCGAGTTGAACTTTCCTCACCTTTCTTACGTTCTTGCAATCGTTATGACCGCAAGCGTGGCGCTGATGCTCAGTTGCGTCAAACCTCCGGCGCAGCCGAAACCTGAGCCAGCGCGGCCGTCCGATATCAAAGTTGAGGTGCGCGATGGGGGACCGGTCGTGGTGACGACGAGCACGGCGGAATTCCAAATTACTCCTTCGGGTGCGCTCGAGGGGGTGTTGCTCAAGGACGGCAAGCGGCTAACGCTGGATGATCCGGGGGAATTGTCGTCGGCAAGCGCTGATTCCATCCTGCATGAAGGGAAAGAACTGGAGTTTGTTCCTGACTTCGGGCAAGCGAAAGTTCTCGAAGCGACAGGAAAAATGGGGCGCGGCAAACGAGTCGAGCTGCCCTGGCGTCCTGTAGCGCCGTCTGGAGTGACGATTGAGCGCACGTCCGTGATGGAGGTTTACGACGACTTCCCGAACATCGCACTCGTAAGCGTCGCTTACAAAAACGCGGGAGCGTCGGACTTCAAGATCGATCAGGCAGCGCTGCAGCAGCATCGCTTCAACACGCAGGTGGAAGATGCGAAGGGACGCCCACATCCATACGATATGTGGTCGTTTCAGGGATCGAGTTACGACTGGGGCAAGGATGATGTGCAGAGGCTCCCCCGGAATTTTTCGCAGCCAAACTTGATGGGCGAGGCGGTGAAAGGCGGCTACGGGGGCGGCATTCCCGTGGTTGCGTTCTGGACGGCTTCGGTGGGCGAGGCGATCGGCCACGTAGAGACGCTGCCGTGGACGTTGTCGATTCCGGTGAAGGTGGAGGCGGATGGCCGGGTAAGAGCTAGTGTCACGATTCCGGTGAACACAGTTCTGAAAGCGGGCGAGACGTACTCTGCACCACGAACTTTTCTCGCGGTGTATAGCGGAGATTTCTATGAGCCACTACGCATGTGGTCGAGTGTGCTGCAGAAAGAAGGATGGAACATTCCGAAGCCGTCGAATGAAGCCTACAACGTGAGTTGGTGCGGATGGGGCTACGAGTTCAACGTGACGCCGGCGCAGATGCTGGGAACGATTCCAAAGCTGAAAGAGTTCGGCATCAAGTGGGCCACGCTGGACGATCGCTGGTTCGACACGTATGGCGACTGGAATCCGCGAGCGGAGACGTTTCCCGGCGATTCGATCAAGAAAATGGTCGACGACTTCCACAAGCAGGGAATACTGGTGCAGCTGTGGTGGCTGCCGCTGGGAGTGGAAGATGGGCAGGGCAGGTGGGAGTCGCACAAGTACATCGTGTCGAAAATTGTGCAGCAGCATCCCGAGTGGCTGATTCTCGACAAGGACGGCAAGCACGCCCGAATGACGCGCGATTTGGCGGCGCTCGATCCGTCGCTGCCGGAGGTGCAGGCGCACTTCAAGCAACTCACGGAGAAATTCATTCGCGATTGGGGATTCGACGGATCGAAACTCGACAATATCTACAGCGTTCCCGCTTGCTACAACCCCGCGCATCATCATAAGTCGCCGCAGGAATCGGTGAACGCGATGGGCGAAGTGTACAAAACGATCTTTGAGACGACGCGCGCGATCAAGCCGGAGAGCGTGACGCAGGCGTGTCCGTGCGGGACGCCGCCGTCGCTGGCATGGCTGCCGTTCATTGATCAGGCGGTGACGGCCGATCCGGTGGGAGCAGTGCAGGTGCGGCGGCGGATAAAGATGTACAAGGCGCTGCTGGGTCCGGAGGCAGCGGTGTACGGAGATCATGTCGAGCTTTCAGCGATGACGTCGTTGGGCCATGGGAATTGGAGTGAGCACGGGACCGACTTTGCGTCGACGTTGGGATTAGGCGGCGTGCCGGGAACGAAATTTGTGTGGCCGGATCCGGGGCCGCATTACAAGCCAGTGGTGCTGACCAGCGAAAAGGAAGAGCACTGGAAGAAATGGATTGGGCTGTACAACGAGAAGATGCTGTCGAAGGGAGAGTTCCGCGATCTCTACGTGTACGGATACGACGTGCCCGAGGGGTATGCCATTGAGAAAGATGGAAAGATGTACTACGCGTTTTTCGCGGACGCTGCGAAGCCATTTGCGGGCGAGATTGAGTTGCGCGGGTTGAAGCCGGGAAGTTATCACGTGGTCGATTACGTGGACGCGAAAGATTTTGGCACGGTGCAGGCGACAGCGGGTGCGTCGCCGAAAGTGAAGGTGGAGTTCCAGGAGCATTTGTTGCTGGAGGTGAGTGGGAAATAGATGTAATTCGATGGTTACTTTTCACCGGCTTCATGCGAGAGGAGGATCTATTTTGATTAGCATTCATCAGAATCGGGAGCAAACTAAGCAGCGCCGGTGTCCATATGCTTATGCTCAATCCTCCCTACGCACTCTGGTCAATCTGGAAGAACATCTCCATCCTGGAGCGCAGCCTCCTATTGTTGCTCTGCGCGGTCGGTATCTACTCGATTTTCGTCGCGATTAGTACCGAACTAAGTCTGCGCTCAATGAAACAAAATGGATCAGGTGAGGATCAGCGCGCGCCTCTCGCAGCATTGTGCAACAGGTACGAGAACCTGCAACAGATCATTCGAGGCGCCTTTTATCTCTTCGGTCTGATACTTTTCCTCGGTTTTCAGAACGTGGGATTCTATCTTGGTGACGGGAGAGAATCTGGTGCGTCCTACGTCCTCGGAAACTTCATCTTGCATTGCGCCTTCGCAGCAAATGTGTTCTTTATCTTCCTTGCGTTCCATTTTTTGCTGTGGTTTGTGTGGCGTCGCCTGATGGCATGCGCTAAGACGGTTCAACGCGGCCCCATGAATCTCGCAACGTAATTTGCGTCGCGAAAGGCTTCGGTGCCACCGGGGCGCGTGGTGGAAAGTGCTCCGCCGCGATTGCCGCTGGCGAGGCACGAGGACAGATCCGATCCACGAATGTATTCATCCAGGAAACCGGCGTCAAAACTGTCGCCGGCGCCGACCGTGTCGACTGGTGTGACTTCCTGTGATGGCGCGGTGAACCGCTCTGCTCCCCGTTGCGCCAGTGTGCCTTTCTTTCCTAGTTTTACTACCACAAGCGGCACGAACTCCGACAGCCTTTGAATTGCAGTTTCCAGGTCGTCGGTTCTTGCCGCTTTGCAAGCCTCGCGTTCGTTGGGAAGGAATACATCGACGTGGCGCAGAACCTCGTGCAATTCTCCGTCCCAGCGGTCATCTGGATCGTCGTTGGTATCCAGAGATGTCGTAAGACCTCTGGCTTTCATGGTTTGGAGCAGTTCGCCCACTCGGGGACGAAGCCCTCGTTGCAGATAGTATGAAGAAAAATGAAAGTGGCGCGAGTCGGCGAGATAGTCGAGGTCGAGATCGTCCCACGTCAGCTCCGCAATCGTTCCCGAATAGGTGAGGATGTTGCGCCACGATTCATGGTGCAGGATTACTGTCAGGCCGGTTGTAGTTGCACCGGGAACGACGCGCACGCGGGAGACATCGACTCCGCCCTCTTTGAGGCGTTCGAGGGCGATATGGCCGAGCGGGTCGTCGCCAATGCGGGATTGAAATCCGACACGGCTGCCGAGTGCTGCAAGGTTGTGGGCGACGATGGCTGACGATGAGCCCAGCGTCAGCATCATGCGGTCGGCGAGCAGTTCTCGCTCGGGCAGAAGTTGTTCGGGCAGACCGTAAAGGATGAGGTCGAGATTCAGTTCGCCGGCGATGGTGACGTCGAAACGGGGCATGGTTCGCGATTCGGTAGGGATTCTTCGACTGCGCGAGTTCATCCGAACTCGCTCCGCTCAGAATGACAAACTCTAGACCAACGTGACTTCAATGCCGGTCTGCTTCAGCACGCGCAGGTCGGATTTCGGGACGCCGCGGTCTGTGATGACTTCCTGCAGCGCTGACGGTGGCGCAATCAGAGACAAGCTGCGGCGGCCGAACTTGCTGGAATCGCAGACGGCGACCGTTTTCTTGGCGACCTCGACCATTACGCGGTTCACTTTCGCTTCCAGCAGATTGGGTGTGCTCAATCCGTAGTGCACGTCGAAGCCGTCGACCCCTAGAAATAAAAGATCGGCGCTGAGTCGGCGCAGGGTTTCCTCGGCGATCGGGCCGACCAGTGAGAACGAATTCTTGCGCAATGTGCCGCCGGTGAGAATGACCTCGACGGCCGTGCCGGCCAGTTCAGCAGCGATGTTTACTGCGTTGGTGATGATGGTGAGGTTTTGAAACTTCCTCAGTGCTCGGGCGATCGCCGTGGTCGTTGTGCCCGAATCCAGAATCAGGACCTGGCCTTCCCTCACCTTTGCGGCGGCGTTCTCCGCGATGCGCAGTTTTTCTTGCCGGTGCAGCTTTTCCTTTTCACGCAGCGTGGGATCTTCCAATGCGCCCTCGCGAGCAGGCAGAGCTCCGCCGTGCGTGCGATGAACGAGACCTTGCGAATGCAAAATCTCGAGATCCTTGCGGATCGTAACCTGCGAGGTTTCGAATTGCCGGGCGAGTTCCGTGACCAGAACCCTGCCCTGGTGCGTCAGCAAATCGAGGATGGCGCGACGACGTTCTTCGTTGAGCACAAACTTACTTGCTGGCGAATCCGTTTCGGCGGATACGCGCGGAAGCGGAGAATCGAAATGCTGCATTTCTTTTTATAGCGTTCTCTTTCGTTTGTCCACAAGAAACGTGCGAGGTAGCGGAAGCTGACAAGATCGCGGGTCAACCCTTGGCCGAGAGCATGACACTAGTTAAAGCCGAAGCGGACCTAACCCTCTAACCCCTGTTTTGACGCGAGGTTGGGAATCTTTTGCGGTGATAACCAACCGGATACCTACCCGTACTCGCGATTGATTCACAAGGCAAAGTTTGCCGTAATCTCAATTTGGAACGAAAGCGCACGACTTTCGAGTACGAGCGTTTGTTACGAAATCCGAAACAGGGAGACACAGAATTGGCAACCACGTGGAAGGAGCAGGGTTTCGTTCGTTCGCAATCGGTGGTGGCGCGCGTGGTCGCGGGAGAAACGCTCATTGTGCCGGTTCGCGCCAAGGTGGGAGACCTGGCATCGATCTACAGCTTCAACGGCACGGGGTCGCTGATCTGGAAGTTGCTCGATGCGCCCAGAACCGCAGCCGAGTTGGCCATGGCGGTGGCGGAAGAATACGAAGTCGCACTCACTCAGGCCGAGCACGATGTATCGGAGTTTCTCGGTGAGATGAAGGCAGTTGGTCTGGTCGAGGTTCCGGCGGCAGCTGTGGCGGCGGCCGGCGACTGAACAGCTTCTCATCGCCGTTCACCGACTATGCCAACGACACTACTTACGTCGGTGATAACAATGGCTACCTCTATGCCATCACGCCCACGTTCAACGGGACCCCAGCATATAAGGGCGGGAATTTTCCGGTGCAAGTAAGCGCCAGCCCTGCCACACTGAGCCCAACTGCGGTGACGGCAAACACGACCACAGTGACTGTCACCGTGAACAACTCGCTGAGTATCGGAGAGTTGGTCACGATTGCGGGCGTAACCGCCAACGGCAACCACTGCACCGCAGCTGACGCCGCTGTCATTAATGGAACGCAAACCGTCATTGCTACGGGATTAAGCGGAACGCAGTTTGAATTCAACGCCACGATACCCAACGCGACTACTGGCGCCGGGTGCATAACGACCAACGCAACAATCACTCCCGGATCCAACTACCTCTCGTCCCCGGTGGTCGATGTAGGTGATACCGGCAATATTTTTGTCGGCGATAGCAGCTCTAACTTCTACGAATTGACGTCGGCCGGAGCTACTGCGGCCACGGCGCTTACTCTCGGCGTAAACGGGACCACAAACTTCGGCGCTATCAATGGCGGCATTCGAGACGGCGCCATCATTGACTCGACGAACGGCGTGGGGTACGTCGTAACCGCATGCAACCCCAACACCACCGGCGAGCAGGACACGGGAACAGAGGGGAACGCCGGCCTTATCCAATTCACATTCACGAGCAACACCCTGACCGCAGCTGTATACGCGGGTCTCGATAGCGGCGCAAACGAAAGCTGCACAACCGCAGGCTTTCCAAACTACGCTCCCACCCCGGACCAACGCTACTATGCCTTGGGCATCAGTAGCGCCACGGCGGCCAACAACGGGGAGATAATCGGGGGCAGCTCCGGCACCGGTGGCCAACAGCTCAAAGAATTGCAGTTCATCAGTTCGACCATGCAGACCACGCCGCCAAACGGCGACAAGCCCCAACTGGGTACCGGCGCTTCGCCCCTCTCTCCGCTCACCGAGTTCTTCAACAGTCAAGTATTTAACGTGACGGGGGTTACGGCGACTACAACTGTAGTCACGGTGACGGCGGCCAATACACTTGCCGCCAACGACCTGGTCACCCTCTCAGGTGTGACTGCCAACGCTAATTGCAGCGCGGCCGACGTCAGTGCCATCAATGGCGGAGTACAGACCGTTGCTTCAGCGACCGCAACACAGTTTACGTTTGACGCTACGATACCCACTGCGACTACTGGCAGCTGCGGGGTCAGCGGCGCAACCGCTGCGGGTGGACCGGACTACCTATTCGTAGGAGTAAATGAGAATCCCAGCGCGGTATATACCTTCCTTTTGCCGAGCTCACTTCTCGTCGGCCTGGACGACGCACCTACCAGTGTGGCGTCAAACGATACCGATGCTGTCGGCGGCACAAGCGCCATCATCGTGGACAACGATTCTACCGCGGGCCAGGCGTCGAGCATCTACTTCGGCACGCTAGCGACGTCAACTACCGTTTGCGGAACCAACGCCGCATACTGCGCGGTTAAGCTAACGCAGGCCGGGCTGGAGTGACGGCGCTCCTCCAACTCACGCTTATTCGATCGCGATCTGAGCAGAACAAACGGGATCTCCATCATTCAATTCTTTGCTCAGCGCAATCGATTTTCCGAGTTACGGCGAATTCTGCGAGGCTGCCGGTACAGTTGGCGGCACGCTGGCTGTTCGCCGCAAAGGCTCCGCCAAAGCCCGCATGACCCTGCCGAAGCCGGCGAAATCGAGAGACTGCGGGCCATCCGAAAGTGCGCGCTCAGGGCAGGGATGCACCTCGATGATCAAGCCATCGGCGTCCACCGCGACGGCAGCGCGCGAGACCGCCGCAATCAGGCTCTGCTTGCCGGTTCCATGCGAAGGGTCGGCAATCACAGGCAGGTGAGAGAGATCACGGGCCAGAGCAATCGCAGCCAGGTCGATGGTGTTGCGCATTTCCGTTTCGAAGGTCTTGATGCCGCGTTCGCACAGCACAACTTGCGAATTTCCGCCGGAAAGAAGGTACTCGGCCGCGAGCAACCACTCCTTGACCGTGGCCGAGGGGCCCCGCTTCAGCAAGATGGGTTTGTTCACAGTGGCAAGGCGGCGGAGCAGCGCGAAATTCTGCATGTTGCGTGCGCCCACCTGCAGCATGTCGGCATGCTCACAAATAATGTCGATGTCCTCGGTGCTCATCACTTCGGTGACCACCGGAAGGCCGGTGACATCGCGGGCCTCGCTCAGAATCTTGAGAGCTTCGAGGCCGAGACCCTGGAAATCGTATGGCGAGGTGCGCGGCTTGTAAGCACCGCCGCGCAGCATGGCCGCCCCAGCGCGCTTGACGGCGTGAGCTGTGTCGAGCAACTGCTCGCGCGACTCGACCGAGCAGGGCCCGGCAATGACGACCACTTCCGGTCCGCCAATCTCGACGCCGTTGATCCTGACGATCGATCGCTCCGGCCTAACCTGACGGCTGACCAGCTTGAACGGCTGAGCAATGGGAACGACATTGTCCACGCCCGGAGCCACCTGCAGAGCTTCGATCTCGTGGCGCCGACCGCTGCCCACGGCGGCGACAATGGTGCGCTCGGTACCGCGCGTGACATGCGGCTGGTATCCCGCTTCGCGGATGCGTTCGATGATGTGATTGATCTCCTGCTCAGTGGCTTTTTCCGACATGTTGACAATCATGGGGCTGGTTCTCCTTTGTCGATTCCTCAAAAATGCAGGTTCCACAAGAAATGTTTTTCCAGAAACTTGCTCATCCCCCAAAAAACAAAAACCGCGATCTTTGGATCGCGGCCTGCGACTGAAGCTTGTTTTCGGGTGTTCTTTAGTAGCTCATCCTCACCCCAAGCTGGCCGCGGCCGCTCGCGCTGGAGACCAGCAGTAAGCGGTAAACGCCGCGTTTGGGGTAAATCGTGTCATCAACGGCTGCCTTTCAATGCCAAATCGACTACACTGCGGACCGACAAAGTGGTCTGGAGCTGCTGGAATTCAACTGCAGTTACTGCAGAGTGCTGGCTACGTTCGAGAAAGCGGTATTGGCGTTCGACCCGATCAATCGAACCGTCCCCACCACCAGAACCAGGATCACCGCCAGCATGACAGCATATTCGGCTATGTCTTGTCCCGCATCTTCCGACCAAAGCCTGCGCATGAGTTTGGACATTGCTCTCCTCCAGGCGTGTTCAGTTCCTCGAGAGGGAAGGACCGAACTAGTGACCCCATGATGCACGCGTCCTAACCTGGTTGTCAAATGACCTTTGCATGAATTCCACAAAGGTAATTACTGGGGTGGAATGGCCGTTGGAGGCTGAGTTCGCGCGGTATCCGCCGCGGGGGCTGGCAGTGGGAGCAGGTCCGTCGCTGACCGCTGGGCATACTGCAGAACCCGATTCGGAAGAAGGCCCAAATAGAGCGTGGCGACAAGACTGAGCGCCAGCGCCAAACCCAACCCAAAGGGGACCGGGGTGACCGGCACTTCTCGGCGTGCCTCCCGCATGTACATCACGACGATGATGCGGAGGTAATAGTAAGCGCCGATGGCACTGTTCGCCACGCCAATCAAAGTCAGCCAGATCAGGTTGTTTTTCAGCGCTGCGCTGAACACGTAGAACTTTGCGAAGAACCCGCCCGTCATGGGGATGCCGATCAGCGAGAGCAGAAAGATGGTGAGAGTGGCAGCCAGCAGCGGAGATGAGCGTCCCAGGCCTTCGTAGTCTTCGAGCGTCACGTAGCGCTCGCCAGCGTTGGCGAAATGGCTGACGACGGCAAAGGCCCCCACGTTCATGGCGGCATAGGCAGCCGAGTAGAACATCGCTGCCGAGATCCCATTCGCCGAGTTGTCGGCAGTCATGGCAAATGCGACGAGCAGATAGCCGGCGTGCGCGATCGACGAATAAGCCAGCAAACGCTTCACGTTGGTCTGGACCAGCGCGCCCAGGTTGCCGATCGTCATGGAGAGCGCTGCGGCGATCCATACAAACCAGAAGCGCCCGGGTGCATTGATCGAGAACACAACGCGCAACAGCACTGCGAACGCCGCTGCCTTGGGCGCAGTCGACATGAAACCCACGATTGGAGCAGGCGCACCTTCGTAGACGTCAGGGGTCCAGATGTGGAAAGGTGCGGCGGCGACCTTGAAGCCCAAGCCAACGAACATCAGGGCCGTGGCTACGTAGACCAGCACGGGGACCGGTCCCGACCGCAAGGCGTGGCTGATGTCGTCAATGTTGGTCGAGCCGGTAGCGCCGAACATCATCGCCACGCCGTACAGAAAAAATGCTGTGGCGAAAGAACCGAGCAGAAAATACTTGAGTGAAGATTCGCTGCTCGAAGCCGCGTTGCGGCGGAATCCGGTCAGAATGTAAGTCGAAATAGAAGAGATTTCGAGCGCAATGAAAATCAGCACGAGTTCCACTGCGGAAGACATCAGTCCCATGCCGACGGCACTAAAAAGGATCAGCGCATAGTACTCGCCGGCGCGAATCTTCTGCACCGCCATGTACTCGAAAGAGGTGAGAATTACGATCGCCGCGATCGCGATGACAAGGATATGGAAGAAAACGGTGAAAGCGTCGACCCGCACCATGTCCGCGAAAGCCAGGCCGGGATATTGCGACATATACCAGCATGAAATCAGCGCGGCCACTGCGCCCACAAACGCGATCAGCCCCAGTGTCTTCTGGCTTTTTTCCTCGTCCACGAGAGGATCAAGCATCATGACAACGATGCCGAAGAGCGAAAGCACAAGTTCGGGCAGGATGCGGACGTAGTCCACACTCGGGGGAATCACCTGGGCCAGAATGTACGGGGTCATTGGCCCACCACCTTGCTGGCCACTTGCATGAACGGAGTCAGGGCTGCGGCTACCGCGGGATCAATCGCACCCAGCCACAGGATGGGAGCCACGCCCATCACGAGTGCCGCCGCGGCGCAGGGCCATATCGCGGCTTTCTCGACGCCGATCATGTCCGCCATGGAATTGTTGATGGAATGCGTCACTTTACCGAAGAAGACGCGCTGGTACATCCACAACAGGTAGCCGGCGCTCCAGATCACGCCCGTCGCCCCGAGAATTCCATAGATCGCGCGCGCCTGAAATGCTCCGCTCAACACGAGAAACTCACCGACGAATCCGTTGAGCAGGGGCAGGCCGACCGAAGCCAGCACGATGAACATAAAGCTGGCCGCATAAACGGGCATGGGAGTGGCAAGCCCACCGAATTCGCTGATTTCGTACGTATGGCGCCGTTCGTGAAGAACTCCCGCCAGCATGAAGAGAGCGCCGGTGGAAACTCCATGCGCCAGCATGACGAACATGGCGCCGTTCAGCCCCAGCTGCGTGAAACTGAAGATGCCGAGCACAACGAAACCAAGGTGACTGACCGAAGAGTAGGCGATCAACTTCTTCATGTTCGGCTGCACCATCGAGACGAGTGCGCCATAGACAATGCCGATCAAAGCCAGAACGATGATCCAGGGAGCGTTCGAGCGGGACTGATCAGGGAACAAGGCGAGATTGAAGCGCAACATGCCATAAGTGCCCATCTTCAGCAGAACTCCGGCCAGCAACACTGAGCCCGCAGTCGGAGCTTCCACGTGCGCATCGGGCAACCACGTGTGCAAGGGGAACAGAGGAACTTTCACGGCAAAAGCAATGAAGAAGCCGAGGAAGAGCCACTGCGCGGCAGCGGGAAAGTTGGGGACCGATCCGCTCGTGATCCGATCGCGGATGACGACAAAATCAAAGCTGCCAGTGTGCGCGTAGAGCCACAAAATCGCCGCCAACATGAAGACCGAGGCGATCATGGTGTACATGAAGAACTTCACCGCGGCGTACACTTTGCGCTCGTGGCCGAAGACGCCGATCAGCAGCGCCATCGGGATCAGCGTGGCTTCCCAGAAGAAATAGAAGAGGAAAAGATCCAGCGAGGTAAACACGCCGATCAGTGCAGTTTCGAGAATGAGCAGAAGGATGAAGAATTCCTTGACGCGGTCATGCACCGATTTCCACGAGATCAGTACGCACAGCGGAGTGAGGAACGTGGTCAGTACAACCAGCCACAGGGAGATGCCGTCGATGCCCATGTGGTAGTGGATATTGGGGCTGGAGATCCACTGGTTGTCGATCTCGTACTGAAATCCGGCTTGTGCGCGATGAAAATGCACGGGCAGGTGCAGCGAGAGCACAAACGTCAGCAGCGATATGACGAGTGAAAAGATACGAATGTCGCGATCACGCCTAGGCAGTAGCACGAGGAGCAGCGCACCGGCGAGCGGAGCGAATGTGACCAGTGTCAGAATGGCAGGGCTGAGGTTGTCGATGTTCATCGTCCCACCCCCAGCCAGATCATGTAAGCAATCAGGACGGCAGCGCCGGCTGCGATCCACCCCGCGTAGGAGCGTAGGTTACCGGACTGCATGTGCCGGACTTCGTCGGAAACGTGGCGGGCGCCGTCGGCAGCTTCGTTGATCGAGTCGTCGATTACCTTGCGGTCCACGCCCTGCCACAAGATTTTGGTGGAACCGTCCACCAATGGCTTCACAAAGACCGTGGCGTAAAGTTCATCCACGTAATACTTGTTGACGACCGCTTCGTAGAAACTGCCAAGCGCATCGGCGATCTTCTGGGGCAGATACGGCTTGCTGAGATAAAGCAGCCACGCCAGCATTGCACCCAGAAGCGCAACCGCAACCGAGACCAGCATCAGCAAGAGTTCAGTGCCGTGGCTCGCCGCTTCGCCAGCCATCTGCGCTGCTTCTCCTGGACCGAGCACCGGCGCGAGGAAGTGCTCGAAGCGGTTGCCGATTCCGACCAATCCGCCCACGACCGAGAAGAAAGCCAAAATCATCAGCGGGACCAGCATCACCATCGGGCTCTCGTGCGGTTCGCCGTGTCCGTGGCCATCGTTACCGTGAGAGCCGTGGCCGTGCTCGTCGACATGGACGCCGTGGTAATCGCCAAAAAAAGTCATGAAGAGCAGGCGGAACATATAAAAGGAGGTGATGAAAGCGGTGATCAATCCGATCAGCCAATACACCCGGTTGGTCTGATATGCCTGCCAGAGAATCTCGTCCTTGCTCCAGAACCCGGCGAACGGCGGGATACCCGCAATGGCGATGGTCGCGATCAGCATGGTGCCAAAGGTCACCGGGATATAGGTTCTGAGGCCGCCCATTTTGCGCATGTCCTGCTCGCCGCCGACGGCGTGAATCACCGAGCCTGCAGCGAGGAAGAGCAGGCCTTTGAAGAAGGCATGGGTCATCAGGTGGAAAATTCCGGCAGAGAAGGCGCCCACACCGCAGGCCATAAACATGTAGCCCAGTTGCGACACGGTGGAGTAGGCGAGAACCCTTTTGATATCGGTTTGCGCAATGCCGATGGTCGCTGCGAAGAACGCCGTCAGCGTGCCGATGATGGCAACGACAGTAAGCGCAACAGGAGCGCCTTCGAAGATCACGTGTGAACGCGCGACCATATAGACACCGGCGGTGACCATGGTCGCGGCATGGATCAGTGCCGAGACCGGCGTTGGGCCTTCCATCGCGTCAGGAAGCCAGACGTAGAGCGGAATCTGCGCCGATTTGCCGCAGGCGCCGACCATCAGCAGTATTCCGATCGCGGTGAGCAGTCCGGCGCCGGCGGTTTCCGGAGTGATGGGCCGGATTTGCTCGAACACTTGCGTAAAGTTGAGCGAGTGGAAATGCTGGATGATCAGGAACAGGCCAATGAGAAATCCGAAATCGCCGATACGGTTGACAATGAACGCCTTCTTGCCGGCCGATGCCGCCGAATCCTTAGTGAACCAGAATCCAATCAGAAGATATGACGCCAGCCCCACGCCCTCCCAGCCGATGAACATCAGCAGGTAGTTGTTGGCCAGCACCAGCGTCAGCATGAAAAAGAGGAACAGGTTCAGGTACGAAAAGAAACGGTAGTAGCCGGGGTCGTCCCACATGTAGCCAACGGAGTAGATGTGAATCAGGAATCCGACTCCGGTGACGACGAGCAACATTACCAGGGAAAGTTGATCCAGATAAAACGCGAAGTCCGCGCTGAAACTGCCGGAGCGGATCCAATGCGCCACGTATTCCTGGTAGGGAAGCGTGTCGAACGAGTGCAAAGCGGCCCATAACCCCCAGGCAAACGCAGCGCCGGAGAAGAACAGTGCCACCACGCTCACCGCGGCCCGCGAAGACTTCTTCCCGAGAAATCCGTTGATCGCAGCACCGGCCAGAGGCAGCACCGGGATCAGCCAGAGATTTAGATTCGGCGTCATAGTTTAAGCTGACTCATAACTTGAGCAGGTTCACCTGGTCCACGTTCAAAGTTTCGCGCGTGCGGTAAACCGCGATGATGATGGCGAGTCCGACGGCGGCTTCCGCCGCGGCCACCACCATCACAAAGAAGACGAAGACCTGGCCGGCGAGTGCATGCCAGTGCGCGGCGAAGGCAACGAACGACAGATTCACGCCGTTGAGCATCAGCTCAATCGACATGAAGATGGTGATGATGTTGCGTTTGATGAGGAACCCGGCCACACCGCAGGCGAACAGGATTCCGCTAAGCACAAGATAATAAGAAAGCGGGACCATCAGTTCACCTCCCTTGGTCCGGAAATCGTTGCTCCGGGAATCGGGGGTGGGGCCGTTGGCGGCTTGCTCGCCAGAACCACCGCACCCATGATCGCGATCAGAATCAAAATCGAAGTGATTTCAAAGGGGAGCAGAAACTCGTGGAAAAGCAGCGGACCGATCGTCTTGGGGGCGCCAGGCAGTGCGCCGGCTGCGACGGCCTCCGTGCCCGAGTGATGAAGAACAACCCAGGCCACGAGAAGACTGCCGAGCAGCATTCCCGGAATGCCGAACAAGACGGCAACGCGGCTGCCCTTGGTGTGCTCCTCGACTCCTGCATTCAGGAGCATGATGACAAAAACGAACAACACCATAATGGCGCCGGCGTAAACGATCACCTGCACCGCCGCGACGAATTCCGCCCCCAGCAGCAGATATTCGCCGGCCAGCGCCGCCATCACCGCGATTAGTGAGAGCGCGCTGTTGATGGGATGCGTCTGCGCGAGCAGGTTGATTGCACCCGCGAGGGCGATCACGCCGAAGGCCAGAAAGAGTATGAGATGAACGCTCATGAATCAGTACCCGGTACCCAGTACGCAGTACCCAGAAAAATCGAACGACTCAGTCGTTGCTACTGTCGAAGCTTTGCGACTGGTTACTGGGTACTGACAGCTACGTACTGCTCTTCCTACCACGCTACTGCGATCGCGGTGCCGATCAAATTCACCAGCGAAAGCGGCAGCAGAAATTTCCACCCGAACGCCATCAGCTGGTCATAGCGGAAGCGCGGCAACGTGCCGCGCACCCAGATATAAAGAAAGAGAAATACGAAAACCTTGGCGGCAAACCAGAACACGGGCAGAATCGCCTGCAGAATCGGAGGCCCGAACAGCGGCCCATGCCATCCGCCGAAAAACAGCACAGTAGCCAGGCACGCAACCGTGATCATGTTCGCATATTCAGCCATGAAGAACATGGCGAACTTCATTGCACTGTACTCGGTGTGGTAGCCGGCAACGAGCTCAGTTTCGGCCTCAGGCAAGTCGAACGGGATGCGGTTCGTTTCTGCATATGCGGCCATGATGTAACAGAAAAAGCCGATAAGTTGCGGGAAAACATTCCAGCGGGGAATAAATCCTAGGAAATGCCCGCCCTGTGCGTCCACAATCTCGCGCAAGTTGAAGCTGCCCGCCATGATTAGCACACCGACCAGAGAGAGGCCGAGCGAGATCTCGTAGCTCACCATCTGGGCGCTGGCGCGCAAGCCGCCCAGCAGAGAGTACTTGTTGTTCGAGGACCAGCCTGCGAGAGCTACGCCGTACACCCCGATCGAGGTCACGCCCAGAATCAGGAGTAGCCCCGTGTTCACATCTGTCGCAATCTGTAGCGGAATACTGTAGCCGGCGATCGTGATCGGGTTGCCAAACGGGATGACGGCGA
Organism: Candidatus Sulfotelmatobacter sp.; assembly: GCA_030038255.1. Classification (GTDB taxonomy): domain Bacteria; phylum Acidobacteriota; class Terriglobia; order Terriglobales; family Acidobacteriaceae; genus Sulfotelmatobacter. Next base: position 18,293 of record JASHPH010000097.1, read on the forward strand.
TCGAGGTCAGCGCAAAAATGACCGCGATCAACGGGGCCGCAATGTAGAGCGGTTTGTACACATGCGGCGCAGTCAAATCTTCCTTGAATAGAAACTTCAGGCCGTCTGCCAGAGGCTGCAGCAGCCCGAACGGGCCCACCCGCGTGGGTCCCCAGCGGTTCTGCATGTGGCCCACGACTTTCCGCTCCAGCCACACCGTGTAGGCGACGGCGGTGAGCAGAACGCCGAGCACGATTGCCGACTTAATCACCGACGCCAGAATGTAAATCCAGATGGGCAACCTTACGTCCTCATTCTTTGCGAGCGCTGAGCTTGGAGCAGTGAGCATTCTCCAAAGAATCTTGCTCGCCGCTCACTCATAGCTCAAAGCTAAGCCTCAATCTGCCGCAACTTCCGACTCCTTAATCTCGTGACTCTCCAGCACCGATTGCAAGGCGCGCGAGTACCGTCCCAGTGTGCCAGAAGTGAACAGGCTGTCTTTGGCTGGAGAAATCGATTCCGCTCTTTGAGTCGCGCCCGCTCCACTCTCAGCCAGCGTCGTGTGCTCGGAGTTGCCAGCCAGCAGATTGATGCGCGACACGGCATAGCCGGGAACCAGCCGCTGGATCTCATCCAGAATCGCCGCAGGATCGAGCGGGCTGAGCTTGGGCTCCAGCCCCTGCATTTCAAGCCAGACGGCGTGGCGATCGGCTTCCCCGGATTGCGCTCCGCGCGACTGGCCCATGTCGGCGCGTGTGCCGCCGCCGAACGGGACGAGCTGGTGAACGTCGAAGCCCATCGCATCTGCGATGCGAACGATCATCTCGAAATCGGCCTTCGTACCAGAGACCTCTCCGGCCTTCTTAACCAACTGCACATCGCCGCAGGTGTTGGTCATGGTGCCGGATTTCTCGTAGGCGTTGGCAGCCGGCAAGACCACGTCAGCCATGGCCGCGGTTTCAGTGAGGAACATGTCCTGCACGACCACGAAGCTCTTCGAAAACACGAAGGGATCAATGTTCAGCCGCCCGATGGGATTCGATCCGACAACGTAAAGAGCCTTGAGCGTTCCTGTCTTCGCCGCTTCCACCATGCCCTGCAGGTCGAGGCCACTGGTTGTTGGAACGGCCCACTCCTGATGGAATACCGTGCTGCTTGAGACGGGATGATAGCCGGGAAGCAGGTCGGGATAGAGGCCCATGTCCGCGGCACCGCGCGAGTTGGCGTAGTCAGCAAGGCAGATTAATTTCGCGCCTGGAATCGCGGAACCGAAAGAAACGAGACTGGCAACATCGTTGCCGCGAATTTCCGAACCGAAAATAATGATGAGGTTCTGCTCGCCGCGGAGTGTGTCGCGCAGAGCAAACCAAGCTTCTTTGCCGGTTGCGGCGCTGGCGAGGCCGTCGGCAGCGGCGTCGTTCCCGGCGAGAAACGCTGCAACCTTGCCTTCTGCTCCGGCCGGAATTTGCGTGAAGCCCGCTGCCTGGCGGCGCAATTTAATCGGCTGTGAGTTGATTACGTACAGCTTCGCACGATACAGGCGCACGTTATTGCGAATCTGCCAGGCCAGCAACGGATGCTGCTCCGTCGGGTCATTGCCGATCAGAAGAATGGCGGGTGCGTTGAACACGTCAGCCATCGTGGCCGTGGCGTCCGGTTTGCCGCGAAGCGCCGCGGCGAAGGCAGGGAAGTCGGCCGTGCGGTGATGGTCGATGTTGTTCGTCTTCAGAACGACCCGGGCGAACTTCGAGAGCAGGTAAGCTTCTTCGTTGGTGGTGCGCGTCGAGCCGATCACTCCGATCGCCTGCCCGCCGTGCTGATCGCGCACTTCGGCAAATTTCTTGCCGACCAGTTCGAATGCTTCTTCCCATGTCGCCGGAGTCAGCCTGCCGTTCTTCCGTATGAGCGGCTGCGTCAGCCGGTCTTCGTGATTGGCAAAATCGAAGGCGTAGCGGCCCTTGATGCAGAGGAAGTCGCCGTTGGTGCCGCTCTTGTCGCGGTTGTCTCCGCGGACGATTTCCATGCCGGTGTCCGCGCGGCGCACGCCCAGCGTGGTCTTGCACCCGTCGCCGCAGTGCGTGCAGACCGTGCCCACGTGCTTCATCTCCCATGGCCGCGTCTTGTAGCGGTACGCACCGGAGGTGAGAGCGCCGACCGGGCAGATGTCGATGCACATGCCGCACTCTTCGCACTCGAGATGATCGCCCTGATTCGGGGCGATGATGGAGCTTACGCCCCGGTTCTGCACGCCCAGCGCCCATACGTCCATGCCCTCGCCGCAGACCCGTACGCAGCGGTAGCAGAGAATGCAGCGTGGCCGGTCGAAGAAGACCACGGGAGACCACTGCTGTTCCTCGCGATGGTTCTTCGCCTCCATGAATTTCGATTCGGCGGCGCCGTAGGAAAACGTCATGTCCTGCAGTTCGCACTCGCCGCCGGCATCGCAGACCGGACAATCGAGCGGGTGGTTGCCGAGCAAAAGTTCCAACATCGACTTGCGGGCCTGCTTGATCTCGGCGCTGTCGGTGGTGACGATCATGCCTTCGCTGATGACAGTCGTGCACGCGGTCTGCAGCTTGGGCATCTTCTCGATCTTGACCAGACACATGCGGCAGGCGCCCTGCAGCGACAGATTGGGGTAATAGCAGAAGGAAGGCACCTCGATGCCCACGCTCTTGCAGGCCTCGATGAGGAGCGTGCCCGCGGGTGCGGTGAGCTTCTTGCCGTCGACAGTGAGGTTCACGTCAGGCATTGCAGATCAATGGGCCAGCACGGGAAGCTGCTCGACCGCTGCCTCTTTCTCGTACGGGCACGGTCGGCCTTCCAGGTGGTCCTCAAATTCCTTGCGAAACTTTTTCACGAAGCCGATGGTCGGCATGGCGGCGGCATCACCCAGCGGACAAAACGTCCGCCCCAGCATGTTTTCCGCCAGGTACTGCATGTTGTCGATGTCTTTTTTCAATCCCCCGCCGGCGTGGAAGCGAATCAGCGTCTTCTTCAGCCAGTCCGTTCCTTCGCGGCAGGGGATGCACCACCCGCAACTTTCATGCTGATAAAACTTCATCGTCCGGAGCGCAAATTTCACGATGCATTGCGCGTCATCGATCACGACCACGCCGCCTGACCCGAGCATGGATCCCGCCTTCGCCACCGAATCGAAATCCATGGCGACATCGATCTCGTCGGCGGTGAGACAGGGGCAGGACGATCCCCCGGGGACGACAGCCTTCAAATTGCGTCCATTGGGGATGCCGCCGCCGACCTCGTAAATCATTTTCTTTAAGTTATAGCCCATCGGCAGCTCGTAGACGCCCGGCCTGGCGATGTTACCGCTCAGGCAGAACAGGCGCGTGCCGCCGTTCTTCGGCGTGCCCAGTTTCGCGTACCAGTCCGCGCCGCCGAGGATGATGTGTGGCACGTTGGCCAGCGTCTCGGCGTTATTAATGATCGTAGGACCTCCCCAGAGCCCAACCACCGCAGGGAAGGGCGGGCGAATGCGCGGGACGCCGCGCTTGCCCTCGAGCGACTCCATCAGCGCCGATTCTTCCCCAACCTCGTAAGCACCAGCGCCGCCGTGCCAGTAGACGTCGAAATCGCGTCCGCTGCCGAAGATGTTTTTGCCGAGAAAGCCCTTGGCATAAGCATCGCGAATCGCCTTCTGCATGATGATCGACAGATATCGATACTCGCCGCGGATGTAGATGTAGCCGCTCTTTGCTCCAATCGACAGTCCGGCGATTACGACTCCTTCAATCACCGAATGTGGATCGTGCTCAAAAATCAGGCGGTCTTTGCAGGTTCCGGGTTCGCTCTCGTCGCCATTGCACAAGACATATTTCGGCTTGGCGGACTGCTTGGGCACGAACGACCACTTCATTCCGGCGGAGAATCCCGCGCCGCCGCGTCCTCGAAGAGCTGAGTTCTTCATCTCATTAATAATGGCATCCGGTTCCATGGCGAGTGCTTTCTGCACGGCCTTGTAGCCGTCGAGCGCGAGGTAGCGGTCAATGTTGGTCGCGCCCTGGCCAAAGCGCCGGGAGACGACCTTTACCTCGTCGGGATGGGACACGAGATCAGCCATGGGATTGAGTCATTGAGTCATTCAGTCATTGAACCAACGGGCGCCGCTAAATGACTCAATGGCTAAATCACTCAATGCCTAAATTCCTCTACTGCGTTCCCTTCTTTCTGTACTCGTTGAGAATCCTGTCCATTTTTTCGGGCGTCAGATTTTCGTGAAAATCGTAATTGACTTGCGCAGCTGGGGCCCAGCTGCAAGCGCCAATGCACTCCACTTCTTCGAGCGAAAACAGTCCATCCGGAGTCGTGCCTTTGTGGCCGATCCCCAATTTCTTTGCGCAGTGATGCAGAATCTCTTCGCCGCCGCGCACCATGCAACTGATATTAGTGCACACCTGCACGTTGAATTTGCCGCGCGGTTTGGTGGTCAGCATGGAGTAGTAGCTGATCACATTGCGCACTTCGAGTTCGGTCAGATCGAGGCGGGAGGCGATTTCTGTAATGACTTCGTCCGAGAGAAATCCGACTTCATCCTGTGCATAAAGCAGCGTCGGCACGAGCGCGGATCGCTTAGTCGGATAGTGCGTGACCATCTCGCTGAAACGCGATTCGAATTCGTCAGAAAACTTCACCGGTCAATTTCTCCCAAGACAATGTCAATGCTGCCGATGGCCGCGACCACATCGGCAATCAGATGGCCTTCACACATCTTCGCCAGCGTCTGCAAATTTGCGAAGCATGCCGAGCGCATGTGCACGCGGTACGGTTTTGCAGTGCCGTCGCTGACGATGTAGTAGCCCATCTCGCCGCGCGGCGACTCGACCCCCTGATACACCTCGCCGGCCGGGACCGCGAATCCTTCCGTGATGATTTTGAAGTGATAGATGAGCGATTCCATCTGCGTCTTCATCTTTTCGCGGTCGGGAAGAACCACATGCGGCGCGTCGGCCTTGATCGGGCCTTCCGGCATGCCGTCGAGCGCCTGGCGAACGATGCCACAGGACTCGCGCAGTTCCTGCACGCGGCACATGTACCGGGCGAAGACGTCACCGTCCTGCGAAACCGGCACTTTGAACTGGAATTTCTCATAGCTCGAGTACGGCATGTCGCGGCGCAGATCGATATCTACTCCGCTGCCGCGCAAGGTTGGTCCGGTAGCACCGAGGGCGATCGCGTCTTCGGCCGACATTACCGCCACGCCCTTGGTTCGCATCCCCCAGATCGGGTTTCCGGTCAGCAGATTCTCATACTCATCGACTTTTTCCGGGAAATAGCCCGCAAAATCGCGGACGCGATCGAAGAATCCGAGCGGCGGCTCCAGCGCAATTCCGCCCACGCGGAAATACGAGGTCATCATGCGCTGCCCGCTGACCATCTCGAACATCTTCAAAACTTCCTCGCGCTCACGGAAGCAATATAAGAAGACCGTCAGCGCCCCGATGTCCATGGCGTGTGTGCCCAGCCACACTAGATGCGAGTTGATGCGCGTCAGTTCATTCAGCAAAACCCGCAGCCACTGCGCCTTTGGGGGGATCTCCAGTCCCAGCAGCTTCTCCACAGCCAAGACGTAGCACAGGTTGTTGGTCATGGGGCAGAGATAGTCAATACGGTCGGTGAGCGGCACCACCTGCTGGTAGAACTTGGCCTCGCAGGTCTTTTCGATTCCGGTGTGCAGGTACCCGATGTCGGGCATCAGGCGGACGACCGTCTCGCCGTCGATTTCGAGCAGCACGCGCAAAACGCCGTGCGTCGACGGGTGCTGCGGCCCCATGTTCAGGATCATGGTGCGATCCTGGCCAGGCTCGAGGACGGGAGTGGGCGTCAGAGATGCCATCTGCCTAGCGGTAGCCCTCCACGGGATAGTCTTTGCGCAGAGGATGGCCTTCCCAGTCCTCAGGCATGAGAATGCGGCGCAGATGAGGATGACCGGTAAAGCGCACGCCGAACAGATCAAACACTTCGCGCTCGAAAAAGTTCGCGCCCGGCCACACCGAAGTGATCGATTCGACCGCCGGACTGCTGCTGTTCAGACGAACCTTCAGCCGCACGCGTTCTTTGTTCGGGATGGACAGCAGGTGGTAGATGACTTCAAAACGCGGCTCCGCCGGATACCAGTCCACGCATGTAACGTCGGAGAGGAAATTGAACGGGCAGGCGGGATTGTCCTTCAAAAGCGCGCAGGCCTCGCGGATATTGGCCCGATCGAGATAAATCGTCATCTCGTCGCGGTCGAACTTGACGCTCTGTATGGCCGCCGGATTCCAGCCAAGCAGGCAGGCGACCGCGGGATGGTTCTTCAACTGCTCCAGATCGGTGATCGCGGGCGCCAGGGGCATTAGACTTTCCCCCGCCGCCCCGTCTCGCCCCAATCGAGAACACCCTTCTTCCATACATAGAAGAAGCCGACGAGGAATATCCCGATGTACACCAGCATTTCCCACAAGCCGAAGCGCCTGAGATCGCGCAGGATCACAGCCCAGGGATAGATAAAAATCGCCTCTACGTCGAACAGAATGAAGAGCATGGCGACCAGGTAAAATTTCACCGAGAAGCGTTCGCGGGAGTCGCCAACCGGGGTCATGCCGCATTCGTAGGGCGAGAGTTTGGCGCGGGTGGGCTTGCGCACTCCGATCAGCCAGGAAAGGATGACAATTGCGGCCGCAATCCCGCCCGCCATAAGCATATGGATCAGGAACGGGAGGTAGCGTGCGAAGTAATTGTCGGGCATAGGAGAAGGTATATATAATTCGCGCCAGCGATCGCTTAAACGTTCTAGATTATGGGCTTGGCGCAACAGTGTCAAGCGAGCGGGCGGTCGTTTTTGGGACTGCGAAGGGGATGATTTTGTAATTTTGCAATCGGGTAATTTTGCGAATTGAAATGCTGGATGGTCGGGCCGATTTTGGCCGTTCAATTACCAGATTACAAAATTACGCAATTACAAAATCCCTATGATTTTCGGCTTCAATACCGACGTCAAGCACGGCGACACCATTTACCACGTGCAGAGCGAAGCGCGTGAAAACGAGCGGTTGCTGCAGACGCAGGTCTTTGTACGCGGGCGCTGTGTCGGGAAAAAGGCGACATCGTACGCCAGCAAGTCCGACGCGTCGTTCGGCGACGCCCAAAAGGAGCAGCAACTGCGCGAGCAGCACCGGCTCGTGCTCGACGCCATTCGCGAAGGGAAGCTGGATCAGGCCCTCGATCGGCCCGAACCCGAAGTCCTTGCGACGGTGAAGGAGCTCGACGTGCAATGGCTCAACTCCGGCTCGGTTCTTGCCGACCGCAACCTGATCATGCAGCTGCGGGTGACCGAGGGAGGGTCGGCCGCCCCCGGTGCACGCCTGACGTTCCGCTTTGCCCGTCCCGGAGCTTCGCCTTTCTATACTCAGGCTGTCGCCGATTCCGGCGGCTCGGCGGAAATCAAGATTGAGGTTGACGAGTCCACGCTGCCCGATTCGTCTCTCCTAGTCCAGGCCAACTTTGAAGGCCGCACCGCCACCAGGAAATTCCTGCTGCGCAAGGCGGAGTAGAAACCGCTGGTCTACAATTCTCTTGTAGGTATAGAGAACCCACACCATCCAATGAAAGTTCAGATTAATGGCGAAGAGCGCGATTTCGCGAGTCCCCCGGCTCCGTTCACACTTGCGGCGCTGGTGGAGCTGCTTGGCATGAAGACCGACCGCGTCGCCGTCGAACTGAACCGCGAGATTGTGCCCCGAGAGCGCTGGGCGTACACGCAGCTTAATGACGGCGACCGGCTGGAAGTCGTCCACTTCGTGGGTGGCGGATCAATGCTGCAGGAACTCCCTTAGTCACCCCTTTCACAACAATTCTTTACTTGATCCACAGCGGCTCGTGCCTAAAATGTTTGAAACATTTGGCTTGGGGATTGTCTCGGACAGGATCGAGGAGGAATGCCGGATCGCTTCACATCCCAGGAGGTGATTGCTCTAACCGGAATCACCCCGCGCCAGCTGCAGTGGTGGGACGAGCGGGGCGTGGTTAAGCCCGACCGGGAAGGCCATCGCCGCCAGTACTCGATCCATCAACTGACCGAAGTCGCCGTGATTTGCGAGCTCCGGCGCAAGGGATTCTCGTTGCAGAGTGTGCGCAAGGTCATGCGGTTTCTCGATCGCGAATTTGGCAAACGCCTGGAAGAAATCGTCAGCAGCAGCTCCGAATACCACCTGCTCACCGACGGCACTCATCTTTATCTCGAGACGTCAGCCCGGCAGATCGTCGACATTCTTAAGAATTCCAATCAGCCGATTCTCGGTATCTGTCTGACCGATGCCGTGCGGCAACTGCGGGCCGGGGTCGTCTCCCGGAAGGCGAATACTTCGGTAACTTCGCCGGGTTACCTGCGCCGTGCTAGAAAGGCTTCATAGCAAGCGTTTTCGGATCGAGTCGCTGAGGGACACAGGGAGGAACTACATGGTCGCAGAACTGGAACTCCTGAATGAGTGGATTCCGGAACAGATGCAGCCTGGTACCGTCTTTGTGCTGGAAAACGCCGGCGAAATCGGCGAGAAGGAAGATCCCTACTGGGCCGTGCTGTCCTGCCCATCGTGCGGCATGCTGGGCCTGATCACGCGCAAGCAGATCAACGGCCTGCTGCCGGTCATCTGCGGCTCGGAAAATTGCTCGGCGCAGTTCTTCATCCGCGATGCGGAAGTCGTGGCGCGGAAGCCGTTCTAGCAGGACCTTTTAAACAATCAATGCCTTATCCCTCGGGCGATCTAGGCGCAGCCCAGCGTTTCCCGAGGCTTACCGTTGCTGTTTCGTCGCCCTCTTCCGGATTTCGAGGATGGCTTCGGCTGCCGATTTCCGGATCGTCTCCCCATCCACCCCGGGCGCTGGGTCCTTCGCCGCGACCTCCTCAAGCGCGGGGATCATATCGGAGGTGCCAAATTGCCGCAAGGCATCTATAGCGGAGGCGCGTAGCCCGACATTTGGATCACGAAGATCGCTTAACATGATCTCTTTGGCGGTCTGGGTCGTCCTCTCATCGAGGGTACCCTTAGCTTTTTCCATCGCTTCCGCGAGCATCGGTATCGCGATTGCCCTGTTGATCGTCAGATCGCTCGCGGACATTTGCAGAAGACACGGCATTGCGGCCCTTGCACGGGCGGCAGCGTCAGTGGACGGTGACGGATAAGTGATTTGCGCGGCATTGACCAAGATGCAGGCCTGACGCGGGTCGCTCCAGTTAGCAAAGGACTCAACAGTCTGGGCGAGCCACGCACAGTACTCCCCCGTACCCTTCCCCTCCACCGTCTTCAGCGCCTTTGTTATCCGGTCCCTGACGATTCTGCTTCCCAGCCTCCCGAAAGACCTTATCTGCTTTGCGATTCTCCCAATCCAACAAGTCGAGGAGTGCTGCCTGTATTTCCTGCGAGTGCAACGCGTAGGGGTCAGTGCGGATTTCATCAACCGCGTCGCTTCGTTCGGTCCAGTCTTTGGAGTGAAGCTTCGTCAGCAGGCCAGCCACACTAGGCTTTGGGGCAGGCACCTGCTGGCACCAGGCCGTTACCGTGACACAAGTGGAGATAAGTAAGGCTATGAGTCCCCCCCCGGTTCCCCACCTCGTCCATGACGCGATGCACGAAGACACCTCTGTGTATTTCGCCGGCATCGATGGCGGCAGGCTGCATAGATCCCTCGCTCCGCTCAGGATGACAACATCATGGGCGGGTCCTCGCTTCCCGTAGTTCCACCGGCACCTGCTCCACAATCTCAATCCCGAATCCCTCCAGCGCTGCGACTCTCTTCGGGCGATTCGTCAGCAGGCGAATGCGCCGCAGGTTCAGATCCGAGAGAATCTGCGCGCCGATACCGATCTCGCGCTGCGTCTGCTTCTCATAGAGAGAGGTAAGTTTCTGCCCGTGATGGAAGCTCAGCGCTGCTCGGTCGCCGATTTTTTCCACTGAAAATCCCTTGGAAGTCTGGTGGAGGTAGATCAGCGCGCCGAGGCCCTCACTGGAAATTCGGCGGAGTGAACCCTCCAGCGTGGCGTGACATTCGCAGCCGGTCGCGCCGAACACGTCGCCCATCAGGCAGTGGGCGTGCATGCGAACCAGCACCGGCGTGTCGCTGTGCTCGATGTCTCCCTTCACCAGCGCCACGTGCGATTCGCCACCGTCCACTTCGCTCTCATAGGCGATCAGGCGAAATTCGCCGAAGCGTGTGCCTACCAGCGCCTCGCCAACGCGGTGTACGTACCGCTCGTGCGCCATGCGGTAGCGGATGAGTTCGGCGACGGTCAGCATCTTCATCTTGTGCTCGCGGCAGAATTCGATCAGGTCTGGCACGCGAGCCATGCTGCCGTCATCTTTCATGATTTCGCAGATGATTCCCGCCGGAATCATGCCCGCAAGCCGCGCCAGGTCAACCGAAGCCTCTGTTTGACCCGCGCGCACGAGCACGCCGCCCTTGCGCGCACGCAGCGGGAAGACATGGCCCGGACGCGCCAGATCGGCGGGCTTGGTCGCCGGATCGATCGCCACCTGAATCGTGCGGGCGCGGTCGTAGGCCGAAATGCCGGTGGTGACACCGTCGCGCGCGTCAATGGCCTCGCAAAACGCCGTGCCGTACTGCGAGGTATTCTGCGCGGTCATCGGCCCGATGCGCAGGTGTTCGAGCCGCTCCTCGGTCATGGTCAGGCAGACCAGGCCGCGGCCGTACTTGGCCATGAAGTTGATCGCGTCGGGAGTGACTTTCTCGGCCGCCAGGGTGAGGTCGCCTTCGTTTTCGCGGTCTTCGTCGTCGACGACGACGATCATACGGCCGGCGCGGATTTCCTCAATGGCTTCGGGAACGTCGATGAATGGGGGTTGGGGGCTCATTTGACGCGATTGTAGCAACAGGGGAATTACCCTGCTAGTTCCTGTTCTGCACCCCGGAACAGCGCCCGCAGGGCGCGGATGACCCAGCGCGTTAATGCGACTACGATGACAACCAGGATCGCGGCCAGCGTCCCTGCAACATACGGATGCCGCGTCGCCAGCCAGGTCAGGCCGATGGCCAGAATGTCTTCGCCCAGGCTGAGCGTCATATTCGAAAGCGGTTCCGGCGAGGGCGTCACGGCGGCGCGCACCGCGGTTTTTCCGCCATGCGCCGCGAACGCGACAGCCGCGCCCACCAGGGTTGCCAGCAATTGCAGTTCGGGAGAAAGCTGGGTGGTCGCCTGATATGCGAGCAGTCCGGCCACCGGCACGCGAACGAACGTGTGCAGGGCGTTCCAGATCAGATCGAAGGCCGGGATCTTGTCGGCAAAGAACTCGACCGCAAACAGGGCCGCACTGGCCCCGATTACCGGCCAACCGGCGAGCATCTGCAGCCCCGGGGGCAGCGGCAGGTGTCCGAAGTGCGCCAGCAGCCCAAGGACAGCCACCGTTGCATACAGGTTCAGCCCTGCGGCGAAGCTGATGGCCGCCAGCACAGCGAAGAGCTCTGCCCGCGGAATTTGCAGCACGTCAAGCATTGGACTTTGTCTGCTAGAACCAGTCCGCTAAAACCAAGAGGGCCGCTCGTCCACTAAGGAGCGACCCTCAAATTCGCCTCAGCCGATTTTCTCAACTCCGGCCTTACAGAGTCGATTCGATCTCGAAACCCCAGGCTTCCAGCAACGGTTCAGGGATGTACTTCGAGTTCTTGTTGCGCCGCGCCCACTCGCGCAACCGGGTGGAACGGAGATATTGGTCGGGGGAGAGCTTGTACTCGCGTACGACCTGCTCAAACTCGGTGATGGTCGGGGTGATAGGCCCAATCGGCTCGGGCTTGCCCCAGTTCGGATTTCCGCGTCTTTTTGCCATGAAAAATGCCTTTCTACTCAGGGGATGACTAATCTATCGTCTAGATTCGCTAACTATATGATTCTCCATGTCGTCATCAGGATGCAGTTAAGCCCGCCTGCGACGCCGCAAGAAGGCGAACCAATACGCCAGCGATCCGCAGGCAACCCTGAGCTAAATGGAGACTCAGTATCCTACTGTCGTTTTAACGGGAAAGTCAATCACAATTTTCCTGTAGAACCCGAGAGGGGATGACTTAAGTATCTGGAAACAGGTAACTTGCCCAAAAGGACACGATGCTCGCTGCACCGGGCCGGGCTCCGTAAAGCGGCGTGCAGAAGTCCGAGTTGGGCCCTAGTCTTGGCGTCTAATCCGGTTGGAGGATTACGCTCGTAACCCTGATTCTTACGACGGTCGTTGATCCCTCCCCCTGATGGAAATACAGTGCTCTTTGGGGAAGTTTGCCCGGCTATCCTTGTTGGAACTCTGGCCGGGAAAAACAACTCTTCGGAAAGCAGGGATAAGGCCCAGCTATGAGTCTGAAATCATTGGTGTTGTGTTCGGACGAAAAGATCGTACGAGTATTGCGCCGCGTGCTGGGTGATCTTGAAATTGCGGTTGAGCTCTGCTCCGACGCGGATGCCGCCCTGCGCCGGCTGACGCGCGAACGGTTCGAAGCGATTATCGTGGATATCGTCGACGAGGGAGCCACCGAGGTACTGCGCAGCGCGCGCAGCGCACCCTGCAACAAGCAGGCCGTGGCCGTCGCCATCGTAGAGCCGGTCATCGGGCTCAAGGCTGTGTTTGATATCGGCGCCCATTTTGTCCTGTACAAGCCGGTTTCCAGCGAGCGCGCCAAGTCCAGTTTCCGCGCGGCCCGAGCGCTCATGAAAAGCGAGCGCCGCCGCAACGCGCGCGTCGCAGTTCAGATTCCGGTGGTGCTGCGCAGCCCCGGAGCTGGCGGCAATATGAAAGTGACGACCGTCGACTTGAGCGAGGGTGGCATGGCGGTTCACCTGACGAATCAACGCCGCCCCAGCGGCCAGTGGCAAATTGCCTTCACGCTACCCGGAACCGCCGCTGAGCTGGAACTTCCCGCCGAATTTGCCTGGGAAGGAACCAGCAAACAGGCCGGACTGCGCTTCCTCCAGGTTTCGCCGCAAGCGACCATGCAGCTGCGGGAGTGGCTCAAGCGGAACTCCGCCGACGCCGAACAGGACGATCCGCCGATCAGTTGCCGGCTTACGGATTTGAGTCTGGGAGGCTGCTATCTGGAGATGTCTTCTCCGTTTCCGGTGTCGAGCCGGGTCATGCTGTCGATGCGCGCCGCGGGCATGGAAGTCCGTGCGCAGGGCGTCGTTCGCGTGATGCATCCCGACAAGGGCATGGGCGTTGAGTTCGCTCAGACGACACCCGCGCATCGCGCTGCGGTCGAAAAACTTCTCGCAACGCTTTCCGAGAACCGAACGCTGCTGCCCGAGTTGCTGGTTGAGCCTGAAGGACTTGAATCGGAATCGAATGTAGTCCACTCGCCAGCGGTCGATCACGACGATCCCTTATTACAGTTGTTCTACGGTCAAGCCATGACGGCCGATGATTTCCACGAAGCGCTGCGCAAACAACGCGCCAGCGCCTCGACCGAAACCGGCGACGCCGCAGCAGCCGCTCACGCCTAGACACCGCCGCATCCAAACTGGCTTGCCAAAGAAATACGCAGCCTTCTGCAACTGCGCTCCCAATGTCAGCGCTCTAATGGCCTACGATGCTCTCGACGAACTGCTGTGTCTCAGCAATGTTCTGCGACAAGTGCGTAGCCGTTTGGGTGGCAGACGCGGCTTCGCTTTCTCTGCCGCTTTGCTTCAGGGCACCTGCAAGCAAGAGGTAAGTTACATCGGTAGGCTGCAATGCAACCGCCTGAGAATAAGCATGGATCGCGGCATCGAAATCTCCAGCCCGTTGCGATGCCGCTCCCAAGCCGATCCAGGCGCGGACGTTGCGGGGACGGATGTTTACAGCTGACTGGAAATTGTCTCGTGCCGCAGAGAAATCACCCCATTGCTGATAGATTGATCCCATATTGAAGAACGCAGTCGCCCGGGATCGTTCGTCAACCGTCATTTCCGTAACTTTCTTGTACTGCGCGAGGGCGCCCGCCAAATCGCCGTGATTCATTTTGTAAAAGGCGAGATTGGAGTTGCTGAGAGGGTCCGAAGGACGAATGAGCGCGGCAGCCTGGAAGTGCGGCATGGCGTGCTCCAGATCGCCCTGTTCAAGAAAAGAGGTACCGATCTCGTCCTCTGCGACATAGTTATTAGTCGTAATCGCCGCCGTGTGCTTCCAGAGTTCCAGATTGCTGCTCCAATAGCCGAGTTGATGATGTGAAATCAGAGCCAACGCTACAAGGGCCACGGCTGACGGTGCTAGCAGCCGGTGGCGCGAACTAGAGCGATACGCAGCAAAATCCGCCAGGCCCCAGCAAACCGCAATGAAAAGGCCGATAAATGGCAGATAGGCGTACCGGTCTGCCATAGCCTGCACTCCTGCCTGTACCAGTCCGATCATCGGTACCAGGGTCCCTAAAAACCACACCCAGCCAACAATGAGATAACGCTTGCGAGCAAAAAGGCATCCCGCAGTGATCAAGAGCAGCAAAAGGGCGGAAAGCGAAATCTGCAGCCTGGTCAGAGTTGCGGGCTGGTAGGGATATAGCACACCCAGATGCGAAGGCCACAATGCTTTACCTAGATACCTCGAATAAGAAACAACGGCATTGGCAAAGCGAATTGGAAGTGGATAGTGGTTGAAGGAAGTGACCGCGCCGGCGGCGGTTTGGGCTCGCAGAGTCAGCACTGCACTGGGCACGCACAGTGCCAACAGCGGCAACTTCTCTGCCACGAGCCAGGGCCAGGGCTTGGGCGGGATGGATTGCTCTTGCTGTTGGCAAGACTCTTCCCGCTGGTTCAACACCCGCCGCAACGGCCAATAGTCCCAAAGCAGCAGCACAAAAGGTAGGGTGATCACTTGAGGCTTGGACATCAAACCCAGAGCAAAGAGAACAGCGACCGACAAATAGCGGCCGAGTTGTGGCCGGCGCGCGTACCACTGGTAGGCTGCAAGAGTCAGCAGAAAGAAGAAGAGGCTGAGGAGATTCTTTCGTTCGGCAACCCAGGCGACTGATTCCACATTGATCGGATGCACTGCAAACAGCAAGGCAACTATTACGCTCCGCCAGAAAAGTCCGCTCGCGTTGTAAAGCACCCAGAACAGAAGCGCGACATTTATGGAATGCCAAATCACGTTGGTGTAGTGATGTCCCGCTGGATTCAGATGGAAAATCTCGCAATCCAGCATGTGCGACAGCCATGTGATCGGATGCCAGTTGCTTTCCTCGAGGCTGGTAAATGCCCACTGGACCGATGCCCAGCTCAAGCCATGTTTAACGTGAGCGTTATCCTCGAGATAACGGCCATCGTCATAGTTGAGAAACGGATGGCGGCCGACGGGACTGTAGAGCGCAAGCGAAAAAAGAATCAGAACCAGGACAGCAATGAGTGCGTGCTTCGTTGAGGCTTGTAGAGGCGTAGGATTCGTCCGCATGGGCAGCAGGGACTTCTTCTAGTTCGGGGTGGCTATTTGCACCGCATCTCAAATGGGCAATTTGCTGCCCTGTCATGCACTATAGCCGACTGTGCGGCGTGAGAGACCGTTACTATGGTGCGAGACTCTGACTGATTAATCGAAGCCGGTGGGCACAAGACCATTCAGATGATGCTTCGGCATGCGCACGTTGCTCCCCGACACCAACTGGCAGCACTCCAAAAGCTGTGTGATACTAAAGGCCGGAAGCGGCGAATCTGACGCAGCACAGAAAGCGCGAGCTGGCACCAGAACAAGGACCGAGGATTCCGGGTAGAAAGCACCTGTGGCCGAGTGTGTGCAGTAGGTGATTGCATTTCAATTAGGTACGCCAACTTGCCGGGATGGCGAAATTGGCAGACGCAGCGGACTTGAGAACTAATAAATAAGGTTGCAGGGCAGTGCACGGCGCTGCAAGCCGTACAAAACACAAGGTCGCGCGTAACGCCTGCATTCGCCCTGCAACACCCTGCACCGACACAAAAACCGACACTTTCTCGACATGCTCGGCGAGATGCCTACGCAGCGCGTAGCAGTGACCTGCGACCGCCGGGGCTGTGCAAAATCTTACCTTGCAGGTAATTGAAAGCCGACAGAATATAGCGCTTGACTCGATAGCCGCGCGAGTTTACGAGCACCCTAGGGGTAAGTGATATGGCAAACACGATGGAGCCGATCATCATCCCGAAAGACGGGGATTATGTCGCCGTGGAGGTGATGATGAGTGTTCTTCATGATCTTGGTCTTGTGTCACCCGGAGATTACTTCCCCCTTCGCGATCAGTCAGCTAGAGAGCTTGGCCTTCAACCCAACTAGAGCTTTTGGCCGCCAATGCGAATTCGCCCGCCCACCCAGCGGGCTTTTTGCATGCTTTCTGCAGCATTCAATTCCTTGACCTGCAATGGCTGGATCTCTGACGGTGTTCAAACAAGATGAGGGCTGGCCTGATGCCGCGCAAGCAAAAGATCGACTTGGAGAAGGTCCGCGTTGCGCTCGACACGGTCCGCACGAAATGCGGCTATCGCCATCCCGCCCAGCGACTTCACCAGCATGAAGTGCCCCGCGTGTGGACAGGTGTTCGACCCGAACGCGCGAGGTATGTCCAATCGTGATCGTGGTCACTGAACCGCAAATCGCTAACGAGGTCCAATGCCCGATGAGGCTTACTGGCAATGTTTTGCCACAACTGTGGCGCTGTGCTGGCAGAGGGCGGCAAGTTCTGTTCATCTTGCGGAACAGCGGCGCTTCCTAGTTCGGATGAGGTCGCGCGACCAAGATTCCCCATCATTCATCTCTCAGGTTTTCACGCCTATCAGACCGTCTGAGACGGACAGCGGCCGGATTACTTGCTCAAGGTCTCGGGAGGGTACGAATCTGGAGAAACATCCTTGGCCGATTTGAGCCGTTCCGACACGACCGCATCCGTAAATAACTCTCGTTCAGTTCCCCCAACGGCTGGCGACGTTCCCAAAGATGGGCCAGCAAAATAGGTTCCCCCGACGGATAGCGATGCTCGCAAGGATGAGTCGCCACAACGCTGAGTATCGACCGTTCACTCACCCCAGTCATCACGCCGCTGATTCCGTAACTCGAGTATTCGCCGAAGTCATGGGACTCGACGGCGGCGCAAACGTGTTGATCGGCGGGTCGGTCTGCCGCGCGACCAAGGCAACTCCTGCGCGGAAGGTAGCGCCTTTCGGTTCGGTCATGGTGTTCAGTTAATAACGATCGCGCGCCCCGCTCGTGTGCTAACTTCGGGATCTTGCTACTTTGCGCATGCAATCGCGATTGTTCGCCAAACTACGAGCAGGTTCACAGTTTCCGCGTTGCCGGGCGAACCGCTCGGAAGTTCAGACAGAAACCCATTTCCGGATCGGAGCACTGCATCTTCAGACAGGACCTTGCACTCACGGGAACGCCCCAGTCGTGTGCCGCTATTCTCATCTCAGTTTTGCGCAAATCCTACTTACCCACCTGGAAGATTCCAATGTTGTAGGGCGAAAGCGTAAGGCGCACCTCGCCGGACACGATCATGGCCGTTGCATCGCCGAACAAGGGCTGCAGCTGGCCTGCGCTCGCAATCGGGGTGTCGGCAACGGGGATCCTCAACTCCTGCGCAGACGCGGCATTGTTGTAGACGACCAGCAACTTCTCTTCTGACAGTTCGCGCAGGAACGCGTAGTAAGTATCATTCCATCCGATGTGCCATTGCTTCCCCGTGCGCAGTGCCGGATGCGCCCTCCGCAGCGCCAGTAAAGACTGCACGTGCGTAAACACGTCCTGCTGTTCTGCCGTACGCCCACTTGCAATAAAAGCATTTCGCGGATCGCCCGGGAATCCGCCGGGGAAATCGCGCCGGTTATCCGGATCATCGCCGCCTGGCATCGCGATCTCGTCTCCTGCGTAGATTTGCGGAATGCCTCGTAGCGTGAGCAACAGCGAAAATGCCGCCTTGAGCTTGTGCACATTGCTGCCCGGTTCGCTGAGAAAGCGCGCATGGTCGTGGTTGCCCAAAAAAGTCACGAGGACTTCCGGGTTGGGATACAGTTCGTCGTCCTGCAGAACATTGATGATTTTCTGCATTGGCTCGCCTTTGATCACGACATCCCGCAGCGCGTGTTCCAGTGGAAAATCAAACAGCGTTGGCAAGCCCGAATCAATGCCGTCGAGCTGTTTGCGGCCTCCCTGAAAAAACGACGTGATCATGGGATCCGTGTCCGCAACCTCGCCGATGCTGTTGATGTGCGGATAGACCTGGCGCAGACGCTGATGCCACGTGCTCCAGAACTGCCGCGGGGAGTAAGGGAACGTATCCAGGCGAAAGCCATCGAGTTGCGCGGTTTCTGCCCACCACATCGCGTTCTGCGTCAGATACAGGCTAAGCTCCGGATCATCGGGGTTGAGGTCGGGCAACTTCCCGGCGAACCAGCCCTCCAGCGTCTCGCGATATTCGCGTGGCGAAGCGTGCGGATCCACCAGTCCGGAAAAGTTGTAAGACGGTGGCAAATGATGCGCCGGCGATCCATGAAACCAGGTCGGCGTCGGCGGATCGTTTACCCACGGATGGTCCGGCCCTGTGTGGTTGGCCACAAAATCGATGAGCAGTTTCATCCCAAGTTTGTGCGCGTCTGCTGCCAGAGCCTGATACTCGGCCAGCGTTCCCATGTGCTCGTCGACCGCATAGAAGTCCACCACGTGATATCCGTGATAGTCAGAGTTGTCGTTCTTCCACACCGGTGTTAACCACAGAGCCGTGACACCGACATCGTGTAGGTAGTTCAAATGTTGCCGGATGCCCCGCAAGTCTCCGCCGTGATAGGCCATGGGATCGCTTCGATCGTACTTCCCCGTGGACTCGGGCGGTTGATCATTTGTGGGATCGCCGTCGGCGAAACGGTCGGGCATGATGAGGTAAACGACATCGTCGTGTGAGACGCCCCCAAAATGGCTCTTCGTATCTTTGCGCGCCAGCAGGGGAAATGGGACCGTGATCGCTCCGGCCGCGCCGAGCAATCGCAAATTCACCGTTCCGGCATGCAGATCAGGAGCGAGCTGAAGCCGGACAAAAAGGTAGTGCCCGTTGGCAGAAGCGTTGGAGCCGAGCACACTCACGCCGGGTGCTGTGCTTTCCACGTGTGCGCGGCCGAGGTGCTCGCCGGTTAAGAGCAGCGTGAGTTCGGGGGTGAAGTTCGTCCACCAGGTGGGAGGCTCAATCTTTCGGACAGAAGGAGCACGGTTTTCTCCGCCTGACGCCTGCGCGGTCGATGGGCAGACGATTGCGCTGAGACAGGCGCAGAGAAAGAGAATCGAAATCCACAGCCGGTTCGCTCTCATGGAGATGGAGGAAAACGGGGGCCGCTTGCCTGGCCCCCGCGCGATCAGGGGAGGAATTTCGGCTGCGTGCCGAGTTTCGATGTGGCGCTGGGCGTCGCGCATCGTATCACCGGTCCTCTCGAAATCCGCATCGCAGAGTTGTCTATACGGGCCTCATTTCTTTAGAAGCTCACGCGGAAGCCGAACTGCAACTCGCGGTAGCTGTCAAACTGCAGGGTAGTGATTTTCGCAAACCCGCCCTGGCCCACGATCATGAAGGGAGTGCAGGGACTGCCGTTGTAGACTCCGCTGGAGGGACATATTGACGCGGAATCCAGATTTCCATTCGGCGTGTTGAACTGGGGAGTGTTAAACAGATTGAAGAAATCCGCGGTAAATTTTCCCTTCACCCGCTCCGTAAAGGTAAAGGTCTTTCCAATACTCAAGTCGATCCTCTTCGTGGCAGGGCCAGTGAATGGGTTTCTCGGACTGGTTCCTGGGGCAATCGGGACGCCACCCGCATCAGTCGGCACCTCCATGAAGGATTGAACGTTGAACCATTCGAAGGGATTTTTTGTCTGCTGAAGTGGCCCGATCAGGTTCGGACGAGTGCTCGGGCTGTAGCAGTATTGGCAAATCACATCGAAGGGGAATCCGCTTGCCAGGGTTACAATCGGGCTGATTTCCCAGCCCCCGATCAGCGAATCCTCGACCGTGTTCCAATTGCTGCCGAAGGTGCGGCCGCGGCCAAACGGCAGTTCATACAGGGCATTGAAGACGAAGCGATTGCGCACATCGAGGTTGGAATTCGCACGCTCCTTCGTCCACCACTGGAACGGGTCCACCACGTTGCCGCCATAGCGGTAGTCGCTATCGAAGCCGGCCGGAGAGTTGTCGATCGCGTGCGACCAGGTGTAGGCGCCGGTGAATAGCACCCCCCGCGCCATGTGCCGTTCTACCAGCGCATGCAATCCGTGATAGATTGAGGAACCCTCCGTATCATTTACCGGAACTGTTCCAAGTAGCGGATAGGGCTTGTCTGAAGAACTGGTGCCGTCGTAGAAGGGCCGATTGATGTCGTAGAAGGTCGACAGGTGCTCGCCTTTTGTTCCGACATAAGCCAGCGTCACCCCAGTCTTGGAATCAACCTGACGTTCGACTTGCAGGTTCCACTCTTGAACATCCGACGGCTTGTCGTGGAACGCCCAGCCCGTTAAGCTCACGTTGGCCGGGGCCGTTAGGTTAATGTTCAAGAGCCCCTTGCTCGGCATCGGGGTTGTGTTGATCGTGGAGATATTCGGCGCTCCGTTCGGCAGCGCCGAAGCGATGCCGCCCAAAGTTAGCAGGAAAGTTGGCGCGGTCGTGGAATATGCGTAGTACGAACTGCCGCCGAATGGCGCATTCTGCGACATCTGCTTGTCGATGCCTTCGCGGTCTACGAAGTAGAAAATTCCGTAGCCGCCGCGCAGCACCGTCTTCGCATCGCTGGTTAGTGAATAGGCAAAGCCGATGCGGGGAGCGAATAGGTGGTTGTCATTGCTGAGCGTGCTGTCCGACAATCCGTCCGTGCCCGCCAGTTCGATGGCTCCGGTTGCCGGATTGAAGTTCGCCAGACGGTTGTTCTGTTCCACTGGCCAGGTCAAAATGTCATAGCGCAGGCCGAGATTCAGAGTCAAACGGCTGTTCACCTTGAAATCGTCCTGCCCGTAGATTCCGTTTTCCCAGCTGCGCGTGTGGAACATACCGCTGGCCGGTCCGACTTGGTAATCGTTCATCCAGCCCACCAGCATGTCAGATTGCTCCCATCCCGTCGATTCCGGCGCCGAAGAACTCGCCTGGAAGAAGCCTTTTCCCGCGATGGGGTTGAAGAAAAACACCTGCCGCCGGATGAGATTGACTCCGAACTTGAAGGTGTGGCGTCCTTTCACCCACGACACGTTGTCTGCGATCTGATACGTATTTTCGGGCACATAATAGTCGCCGTAGTCGCCGGTGTAGGAAATCTCGCTGCCGCTGTTGCCGATCAGCGCGCCTCCACCCAGCAGCGGGCTGGTATTGGCGTTGGGGATGCCAAGGTCGGCTGACAGCGGAATTCCGCCGAAAGGCGGCTGATAGCCGAGGAAGGAACGCACGTAGCCGACGCGGAGTTCGTTGAACAGACTCACTCCAAAGATGTGATTCTCTCCTATCACGATGCTCCGCGGATGCTGAAACTGATAGCCGGAACCGTAACCCGCCGGCAACGTCGACATCTGTGAGGTGGTGATGTCGACGTCCTGCCCATAGCTGTAGCGGGTGAATGCCTGGTCCTTCGCGCTGAACACGTAGTCCAGACGAACATCGAAGTCGTTATATCTCTGCTCCTGGACGCGGTGCGGTTGAAAGTTGCTCTCCAGACACGATCCGTCGGTCCCGGCAAGAGTGCACTGCGTGTTTGCACCCGAAGTTATCGTAGGTAGGGGGAAGGCGTTCAGATAGTTCTTTCCAGCCTGAACAAACATCGTCGAGCTGTAGGTATTGCTCGGTACGACTGGAGACGTCCCGTTACCGGCGCCGGGATAATACAGCGGGAAGGGCAGCTGCGAGAAATTACCTTGCCGCTCCAGTGACGTTGGAACGGTGATTGGGGAGTCCGATAAAGGCAGCTTCTGGCGCACGCCCTGGTAGTCGCCAAAGATAAACAGCTTATTCTTGATGATGTCGCCGCCTCCGGCGAAGCCGAACTGATTGCGGTGGAACAACGGAGCTGGTGTGCCCGGCGCAAAATAGTTC
This sequence comes from Candidatus Sulfotelmatobacter sp., assembly GCA_030038255.1. GTDB lineage: Bacteria > Acidobacteriota > Terriglobia > Terriglobales > Acidobacteriaceae > Sulfotelmatobacter. The sequence continues at coordinate 40,309 of JASHPH010000097.1, forward strand.
AAGTTCGCGTCGAACGCGCTATTGCGCAGTTGCCAGAAAGCTGTGCCGTGCCAGTCGTTGGTCCCCGACTTGTAGGTTGCGTTCACCACACCGCCCCCGGCGCGGCCGTATTCAGCCGGCGCCACGTTGGTGTCGACGCGGAATTCCTGGATCGCGTCGGGAGGCACAAAGAACACGATCGTGTTCACCAGCGATTCGTTGTTGTCAATTCCGTCAAACAGAAAATTGTTGCCCTGCACACGTACGCCGTCGACCGACAGCGCTCCGCCGCCGCTGGTGGCATAGCGGAAAGTCTCGGCCTGGTTACCTTGCCCCGTTTGCTGGTTGCCCGGCTGCCCGCGGGTCACGCCCGGCACCAGAGAAGCGAGCTCAGTGAAGTTGCGGCCATTCAGTGGCAGATCCGTGACTTGCTGGCCGACAACGACGTCACTCACCCCGGACGTTGCCGTATCCACGACAGGAGTGCCTGCAGTCACCTCGACGACCTGGGAAACCTCGCCCGGTTGCATCGAAAAATCGAGGCTCAGGACTTGCGCGGTCTGCAGCATGACCACCCTGGTCTCAGTGCGAAACCCGGTTTGCTTTACTTCGATCTTGTACGGGCCGGGATCGAGACCGGGCAGGCTGAAGAGTCCGTCGCCGTTACTCTTCAATTCGACCGCTCGGTTCGTTCCCTGGTTCGTTATCGTAACCGATGCGTCGGGTATCACCGCCCCCTGTGCGTCTCGTACCGAACCCCCGATTGTGCCTGTGCTCGACTGGCCGAAGGCAACAGCGGCTAGGCACACTACAATTCCCAGAAGCAAGAAGAACTTCTTCGACATATTTCCTCCAAGTGGGGGTCGCTCGATAAGCGATCTATTAAGAGATCTGCAGCCGCAACTCTTGCCCCCGAGAGCCGTGGCAATTCGCCTGACACACTTGAATGCGAACTCTTGAAACGTGCAAGTTTTAGTACAAAATGGGTAGGTTGTTACGTATCACTAGGTTTTATACGGTTACAGGAGTAAAATAGCCTGTTTGCAATACGATACCGTCAGCTGTTACGAGATGTTGCCATGGGCGTAACGCGGGCTGTAGTGCCGGCTCGGGATCAATACTTTCAGGAAATAGATCGACTTACCAATAGTCATAGCCTGCGCGGCTCCGAGTCGTTGTGCAAGCTCTTGCAGTACTTGGCCAGGCAGGCCCTCGATCATCCCGGCGAACCGCTGAAGGAATATCAAATCGCCACCGAAGTTTACGGGCGCCGCGCCGATTTCGACCCACAGTCCGACTCGACCATCCGCGTGCAGGCGGGCCGTCTGCGCCAAAAGTTGGCGGAATACTACGCCGGGGAAGGGGCCGCAGACACAATCGTCGTCAAACTGCCGAAGGGGAGCTATCACCTCTCCTTCGAGGAGCGCACAGCAGACTCGCATCTTCATGCCGCGTATCCGGCGGAGGCACACGATCCGAACCTTCAGCTAGTTCCAGCTTCCCCTTCGTGGCGAATTGTGGCCATCGCGTTGTCCGTAGCACTGGTGATCTGTCTACTGGCCTTGGGCGGGCTGCTGTGGAACCGGCGAATGCCGGTTTCGGCGGTTGCCGCAACCACCGCGCCAGCCAGCGCCTCGCTGCGAGCGTTCTGGGCCCCGTTCATTTCCGGCCCGGAGGATCCCCGCGCGATCTTTAGCAACGCCGGTTTCGTGGGACGTCCCGAAACCGGCATGCGCTATTACGATCCCAGGCACGATCCCAAAGGCAACGTGCGCGATCAGTACACCGGAGTAGGGGAAGTGCTCGCGGTGCACGAGCTGGATCTGCTGTTTGATTCGCTGGGCCGTCAGCTGCGGGTCAAGCGCGGCAGCTTGTTCTCTCTCGACGACGCAAAGAATACCGATCTGATCTTCGTCGGCTCTCCCTCAGAGAATCTTTCTCTGCTCGATATTCCCGGCACGCAGGAATTTGTATTTGAGCGCGTGCCTTCCGGTCCGAGGCAAGGCGATTTGTCCATCGTCATTAAGCACCCGCATCCCGGAGAAAGCGATAGATTCCTGGCCACGCCGTCGGATTCGCCCATGACGGAAGACTACGGTATCGTCAGCTTGGTGCCCGGACTCGAACCTTCGCGTTACGTGATGATTCTGGCCGGTACGACAACTTTCGGCACACAGGGCGCTGTGGAATTTGTTTGCCGCCCCGATTCGATCGACCACCTGCTGAAGCTGATTCCAGGAGGCAATTCCGGCCAGATCAAACCGTTCGAGGCATTGGTGCGAGTCAAGATTGCTCGCGGCGTGCCGCTCGAAACGGAACTGGTCGCAGTGCGGGCGCGGTGAGGCGCGCTCGTTTCGTCTTTCAGCATCGTTGCAAAAAGCATCGTTGCAAAAATCTGGCTTCGCTCACGGTTTCGCTGCCGCCGGGTGCCCTGCCATATCACGAACTGGCTGTCTCGCGTCGTAGGGATCCTGCACACGCTGCGTTAACGCCGCCGCCAGGATGAAGAAGATCCCCCCCGCAACCACTGCCGACAAGCGGTTGTCGTTCAGCAGGTGGGACATCACCCATCCAAACAACAGCGACGCTGTAATCTCCGGAATCACGATAAAGAAGTTGAATATCCCCATGTACACGCCGGTCTTACTCTGGGGCAGCGAACCGGCAAGGATCGCATACGGCATCGCCAGCGTGCTGGCCCACGCGATGCCGACGCCCGTCATCGAGAGTAGCAGCAAATACTTGCTGTGAATGACCGCCACCGAGAGCAGGCCAAGCCCGCCGCAGATCAGGCACAGGCTGTGAGTCGCCTTGCGTCCCCATTGTCGGGCCAGCGCCGGCAGCAGAAACGAAAATCCGAAGCACACAAGCGAGTACATTCCAAAGCAAACACCCGCCCACTCCACGCCGACCGAGTAAATCGGGGAATTCGTGTCACTCGCGCCGAACACATTCCGCGCGACTGCCACGGGAAAATAAAGCCACATGCAGAACAGCCCCAGCCAGGTGCAGATCTGCACCCACGCCAGCTGCCGCATGGTGCGAGGCATTTCACGCACCGATAGAAGAATTTCGCGCACACTCGCCGCTATACCGCCATGCTCTGATTTCTGCTTCCGAAATTCTTCCAAATTTGCCGGCGGAATCTCTCCCGTCGTGAAGATGGTCCACAGCACCGCTCCGAGAAATGCCGCCGCACCGATATAAAACGACAGCCGCACGGTGAACGGAATCGCCTCCGCACCGCTGGTTCGCGCCACGCCGAAAACATTCGTCAGCAAATACGGCAGAGCGGATGCCACGACCGCGCCCAACCCAATGAACAGGCTCTGCATGGCGAAGCCGCGAGTCCGCTGAAACTCCGGCAACAGGTCGGCCACGAACGCCCGAAACGGCTCCATACTGATGTTGATCGAAGCGTCCAGCACCCACAGCAACCCCGCCGCCATCCACAGCGCCGAACATTGCGGCATCAGAATCAGCGCCGTCGAACTCAAGAGCGCCCCAGCGAGAAAGTAAGGACGCCGCCGCCCCAGCCGACCCCACGTGTGGTCACTGGCGTGGCCGATGATGGGTTGAACCAGCAGACCGGTCAAAGGAGCCGCCAGCCAAAGAATGGGAATCTGGTCCGCGCGAGCCCCGAGATATTCGTAGATCGCGCTCATGTTCGCCATCTGCAATCCCCAGCCGAACTGGATGCCGAGGAAGCCGAAGCTCATGTTCCAGATTTGCCAGAACGTGCGTGGTGGTTTGTCCATGTCTGCCCTGGAATCCTAACGATCGTAAATGGTTGTCAGCGATCGCAACCTTGCGCTCAGTGCTTCGGTGAGCGCTCCGCTGCGATAGCGCCACTTCCAGTTTCCGCTCACCCGCCCAGGAAGATTCATGCGCGCCTCCGTCCCCAGGCCGAGCACGTCCTGCATGGGAATGATCGCAACATCAGCCACCGAAGCCAGCACTGCGCGGATCAGCGCCCAGTTGATCTCACTGTCGTTCTGCAGCCCAAGATATGCCCGCGCGAAATCATGCTCCTTGCGAACGTCCTCCGGCGTGCGCGTGCTGTCGCCAGCCCCGGAACTCGACCACCACCCCACAGTGGTGTCGTTGTCGTGACCGCCAGTGTATGCCACCAGGTCCCGCGCATAATTGTGCGGACGAAATGACGGCCCCTGCGGATCGTTGCCGAAAGCGAACTGCAACAGCGCCATTCCCGGCAGCCCAAACTGTTGCCGCAATTTTTCCACCGCTGGAGTGATCACGCCCAGATTCTCCGCCACGATTGGCAAGCCGCCAAACGCATCCTGCAGCGCCGAAAGAAAAGTTTCACCCGAGCCCTTCACCCATCGTCCATGAATCGCCGTCGTCTCGCCGGCGGGAATTTCCCAGTACGCTTCAAAGCCCCGGAAGTGATCCAGCCGCACCATGTCAAACAGACTGAGCGTGGCGCGAAAGCGCTCGATCCACCACTTGTATCCGTTCGCCGCCAAGACGTCCCAGCGATAAATCGGATTCCCCCACAGTTGTCCAGTCGTGCTGAAATAATCCGGCGGTACGCCGGAAACGACCGTCGGCATGCCTTGGTTGTCGAGGCGGAACAATCCCGGTTGGGACCACACATCGGCGCTGTCATGGGCTACGTAGATAGGAACGTCACCCATAAACCGGATGCCCCGTTCCTGACAGTAGCGCTTAAGTTCATTCCATTGCCTAAAAAACTCAAACTGCCAATACTTGATTGCCTTCAGCTCCGCTGCAAGTTTGCACGACCACTGCTCCAAAGCGCGGGAGTCACGGCGGCGGACAGATGGTTCCCAGCGAGTCCACACCACTCCGCCGTGTTGCTGCTTCAAAGCCATGAAAAGAGCAAAGTCGTCCAGCCAAGGTCGGGCGTTTTCGCAGAAGTGTTCGAAGGCGGCATGATCGGCGTGTGAGCCGTCAGCGAAAAACCCTTGTGCCGCCCGGCGCAAAACCCGGAACTTGAAATCAATGACTGCCCCATAGTCCACTGAGGCTTCGGGAAATGACGGTGCGCTCGCCAAGTCCGAGGCTCGCAGCGTGCCCGCATCACGCAGGCGCTCCAAACTAATGAGCAAAGGATTTCCCGCAAAAGCCGAGAAGCACTGATAAGGAGAATCGCCGTAGCCGGTGGGATTCAAGGGCAAGACTTGCCACAACTTTTGTCCGGCGGCGGCGAGGAAGTCGGCGAATTCGTAAGCGCTGCTGCCCAAATCCCCAATGCCAAACGGAGCCGGCAAAGACGTGATGTGCAGCAGGATTCCACTGCAGCGGGAGAACTTCATGGCCCTAACAATACGCAGCTTAGATATTTCAAGCAAGAAGGGAGGGGATAGCCTCGCTCAGCAGCAGCGCAGTTTCTCAGCCGGCCGCATCCGGTTGGGCGCATGCTAGAATTTCGCTTCTACTTCTGATTCCAGCACTGCGTCTTTCCAAGCTCCTTTGAAACGAACTCCCATCCCAGACAGAGTCCTTCAAACATCATGGTGCGTTTACCTGGCGGCAATCTGGCTGGTGTGCACGGCGTTTGCGGTGGCCCAGCAGTCGGAGCAAAATGCCTCGAAGGCGGAAGGGAAGCAGTGGTGGCGGCACGCAGTGTTTTATGAGATTTATCTGCGCAGCTTTGCCGACAGCAACAATGACGGCGTTGGCGATCTCATGGGCATTGCTTCGAGGCTGGATTACTTGAAGGATCTTGGCGTAGACGCGATCTGGATCACTCCTTGCTTCCCGTCGCCGCAGGTGGATTTTGGTTACGACGTTTCCGACTACGAGAATATCGATCCCGTGTACGGCACGCTGGCAGACTTCGATACGCTGGCCAGGGAGGCGAAAAAGCGCGGTATTCACATCATCCTCGACTTCGTGGTCAATCACACATCGGATCAACACAAGTGGTTTCTGGATTCCAGGTCGTCGCGAACGTCGGAGCACCGCGACTGGTACATCTGGCGCGACGGGAAGGGCCCGGGCCAGCCACCAAACAATTGGATTTCTGCCTTCGGGGGACCAGCTTGGACGTTTGATCCCACCACCGGCCAGTTCTACTACCACATGTTTTATGCAGCTCAGCCAGATCTGAACTGGCGGAACCCGGCTGTGAAGGATGCGATGTTCGACGTGACCCGCTGGTGGTACAAGCGCGGCGTGTCGGGATTTCGCCTGGACGCGGTGGATACTCTGTTCGAAGACCCGAGCCTTCACGACAATCCGATTCTGCCCGGTGTGAATGCATTCGGCGATCCGAAGGAGGAAAACAAATACAACTCGAAACTGCCCGAAGTGCACGACGTTCTGCGCCGGCTGCGCAAAATCGCCGATGAATACCACGCCGTCCTGATTGGAGAAACATGGACAACGGACATTGATGAGCTGAACCGCTACTACGGCGACCACGACAACGAGTTACAGCTGCCGATGGATTTCCTCTTTACCACGGTGACCAAGCTTTCGGCCGCGGAGTTCCGCAAGCAGATTGCCGCGGTCAATGCGGCGAAGGGCTGGCCCACGTATGTCATCAGCAACCACGACATCGTTCGCTCCTACGATCGCTATGGGGATGGCCAGCACAACGACCAGATTGCGAAACTCATGGCCGGAATGTATCTGACCCTGCGCGGCACTCCTATCATGTATTACGGCGAAGAAATTGGAATGAAGACGACGACGCCGATGCGCAAAGAGGACGTAAAGGATCCGATCGGCATAAAGGGATGGCCAGAAGAAAAAGGCCGGGATGGCGAGCGTACTCCCATGCAGTGGGACGGGAGCGAGAATGCAGGCTTCTCTAAGGCCACGCCATGGCTGCCGGTGCCTGATACCTATAAGACGCACAATGTTGCCATTGAGTCGAAAGATGCCCACTCTGTGCTGGCTTTTTACAAAGAAGTTCTGAAGCTGCGCCACGCGAACCATGCGCTGCTCGAAGGCAGCTACATTCCCCTCAATGAGACGGACCCGAACGTGCTTTCGTACCTGCGCGTGTCCGCTAGCAAGAATGTTCTTGTGGTTCTAAACATGTCGGGGACGAGGCAGACAAGCCACTTCGACTTCAGCAAGCAAGGATTTTCTCAGGTCCACAAGCTGATCGCGACTGGAGAATCGTCGGTCGAGGGAAAAGTCGTCACATTGGAACCTTACGGCGTGTTCATCGGCGAACTTAAGTAATTCGCCTCTATTCGCCGCCAAGAATTCTCCATGCCGCGCGGCCAGTATCTGTCCCCCGTTGACTCCGTTCCCGAGGGTTCAGTTGACATTAAGTCGCCACTCCACTCATTGACACAAATGCGAACCGTTCGCAAGACATC
>JASHPH010000098.1 GCA_030038255.1 Candidatus Sulfotelmatobacter sp.
TCGCAGAGTGTCAGTTCCGCCACCACTTTCGGCGGTTTGGACGTCATCGACGGGTGGATCGATGTCCTGATCAAAACTCCTCCCCTGAGCGCTGGAGTCGAACCCGGACTCATGGCGATCTCACCGGGCCGCAGCCAGGTGGCGGCCTTCGATCAGGCCTCCAATAACGTCTATGCCTTTTTCACATCAACCGAAAAGGCTGAAGGGACGGTTCAGCTCGCCGGACCCACTATCAGCATGGTGATCCCTACCGAAGCCCCGTTCGGCTACGCTGCGGTGCCCAGCGCGTTTGTCAATGGCTTTACGTTTATCGGGGCAGTCCAGGTGATGAATCTCGCCGGAGGCCTCAACGACACGATTGCGGTCACCAATGCGCAGATGGTGGTTTCGAACTCGACCGGCACTCAACTCCTGGTGTTCAGCAACGATTCCGATGTCATGACGGTGCTCTACCCGAACAATGCCGTTCCTCCCGTTGACACGAGTTGCCTCACCGGGAATACGAGCGTGTGCGTGAGCGTTACCGGCTTCAGTCGGCCGGTGAACGCCGTCATCAATGGCAACGTGGCTTACGTTCTGAACTGTGGCGCCGAATGCGGAGGAGTAACCGGCACGGGAGCGCCCGCGCCCGCCAGCGTCGCGGTCTTTGACCTGAACACGCTCACAATCACCGGCATGATCCCCGTTGATGCCGCGACCATGGCGTTCTTGAACGGCTCGACGCTGTATGTGGCAGGGACTCCGACTGTCGACAACGACTGCAAGGGGCAGATGTGGGGCAGTCCACCACAGCCGACGGCGGCCACGGTCTGCGGTCGACTTGACGTCATAGATGTGAGCTCCGGAACTGTGATCGCCAGCGGAACCAGCGCGTTTAAGATCACCGACGGCTACCACCATCGCATGGATATGAGCTCCAACGGGCAGCTCTTCGTCGGCTCCTACAACTGCACCAACATTGGAGACGTCAACAATCCGATCCCGGGCGAAGAAATCCGCGGCTGTTTGACCATCCTTAACACGACGAACAACGCCATCGTGATTCCGCCCGACAACGGCGACGTGAACGGGTTTCAGAGCTTCAGAACGCGCTGGGTGGAATATGTCGCCGAAGGCGGCAACCTGCGCGTCTACGACACCACAATCGACGCCCTGCTGATCAACGATTACATTCTGAACGGGACCATCCCGGTGGTGGGCTACACCGGCGACGTGAAGGCAATCGATTTCTTCTAAAACTGGCTTCTTCTACAGCGAATCCCTGCTTATCTTGCTGGATCTAAGATCAGCGTGTGCGCTTTCGCTATCGCCACAGCCTTTTCACTAAACGGCAGCGTGAACGTGGTTCCCTCGTACCAGGCCTTCCACTGATCCATGTAATACGGGCTGAGAAAGTTTCCGCTCTGCCCGGTCACGATGTTCAGCGTGGACTGATCCAGATCGGCCAGATTTGCCGTGAAGCGCTCCGACGGACCGTGATAGCGCGTGACCGCCTTGACCGTGTAGCCGCTGCCCGACTGCTCTTGCATGCCCGGCCCAGACCAATGACTCAGCAGGGGAATCTTTCCCAGGATCGGATGCTGGATTTCGACCGCGTTGAATGTGCCCCAGCGCCACGTGGTCAGATCCTTCGGCGCTTGCGGTTCGTTCACTGCCGCCTCGACAGCTGCAGTGAGCAGTTCGTCGTAGTTCGCGTACTTGTCCGGCAGCCAGCGCTTGGGATGATGCAGCAGGATATTTTCCAGCCAGACTGATCGCTGTAGCCATGAGTACGTCGTCCAGTCCAGGGATGGATGCTCCCGGTCCATATACAGCTCAGAATTTGGTTCAGGGCCTGAATTGTTCGAAGACGCTGGGCTTGGACTCCCCAGCTTCGGCTCAAGTAAAAGATGGCGCAGTTCGCGCATCGAAGTCTCCGCGATCGTCGGTGCTGCTGAAGACGCCAGCATTCGCCCATCCCAGCTGCGCATCAGATCGGCCGCCTGCTTCACGCGCTCCGATGGCTTGCTGGCATGATCAACCGCGTAGACCAGGCGTTCGGCGGCAAACAGGTCGGGCTCGGAATGAATGTCGTTTTCGAGCGCGAGCATGTCCGCCGCGGAAAACTGGCGCCCCGACTCCAATACGTGATAAATCCGCGCCGTGCGCCACGGTGCCTCCCACTCCATGCTGATCGAATTCGAATAATTATCTGGCGTGATCCGGCCATTCGCCGTGGCGATGATTCCTGAGGGCGGATTGTAGTTGTTCGGCAACTTGTCGAACGGAATGTAGCCGATCCACTCGTGCGCGTTGTCGGCGCCGCTAACCGGAAGACTGCCGTCTCCCGCGGCGCGAATTGGAACTTTGCCGGTCGCGTGATATCCGATGTTGCCGTCCACATCTGCGTAAACCACATTCTGCCCGGGCGCATCGAGCAGCGAGAAAGCCTGCTGGAATTCCTCCCAGTTCTGGGCCGCGTTTATGTCAAAGAACGGCATGCGCAGGCCGTCATAGAGCGTCCAGCGCAGTGCCAGCGGCCGCGTTTCGCCCGGCACCAGTTCCGTGATCACGGGCCCGTGCCGCGTGATCTTCACGTCCACCGTCACATCCGGCTTGCCCTTCACGTAGATGACTTCCGTACGATGCTCCAGCTGCAGCCAGCCATTCGGTGTCTGATACGCGCCCTGCGCGTTGATATTTTCAACGTAAACATCGGTGACCGTCGGCCCGACGTTGGTGAATCCCCACGCGATGCGCTGGTTGTGACCCACGATCACGTAGGGCATTCCCGGCAGAGTCACGCCCGCAACATCGTAGGTGCCCGAATACAGGTGCGCCTCATACCACAAATTCGGCATCTCGTGGCCGAGATGCATGTCATTCGAGAGCAGTGGCTTCCCCGTGACCGTGTGCGCCCCCGAGACGACCCAGTCGTTTGATCCATTCACCGGCAGATCTTCAGGCAGGCTTTGCGGAGCGCGAAGCGGGACTGCTGAGTGCGTGACCACGTTGTCCGGAGAATCGTCATCATCGTCATCATCGTCGGAGTCGCCGGCGTTGGTGTCCGGCTGGCTCAAATCCTCACGCATGACAGTCGGCGGACGATCGTGCCACGAGCGGTTCACATATAAATCCGCCGTCAGCTCCGGCCCCAGCTTGGCGAGAATCTTCTCGCGATCCAGCGCGTCGTAGAAATAGTGATAATTCAGATCCTTCACCATTTGGTTGGCGATGACGATGGAATCCTCGGCCTGCCATGGTTTCGGTGCGTATCGCAGGATGCGAAACTCGATCGAGAGATGGCCGGCATGGGATGCGATGTAGGCATTCACGCCGCGCGCGTAGGCATCAAGAAAGGCGTTATCGCGAGCGCTCGCCATCTCGAGCGACTTCTTCGCCGCCGCGCGCAAGCCCAGAATGCGCTGCTCTCGGTCGAGTTTCAGCGTTTCTTCGCCCAGAATCTCCGAGAGTTCTCCGGCGGCAAAGCGGCGCATCACATCCATCTGCCACAGGCGATCCTGCGCTGTGACGAATCCCTGCGCGAAGAAGAGATCCTCCAGCGTGGCCGCCTCGATTGTGGGCACGCCGTGGCCGTCGCGCGTTACCGTGACCGGCGCCGAAAGCCCGTTCAGCTGCAACCTCCCGTTCAGTTGGGGCAGGGCAGCGCGCGCCACGTAGTCGGCATATGCGAGCGCGCCTGTCACAATGGCCACCACGGCCAACAGCAGCCACAGGAGAATGCTTACGAACGTGGAGCGACGGGAAGCAGGAGTGCTGACCTGTGCCACAGTACTCATGGGGAACTTGGATGAACCTCTTTTAGGCGCGAATCTTTAAATTGTATTCGACGCCCGGCGGCTACGCTCCTAACTGAAAATGAATTTCATTTTCAGGATGGCGGAAGTGCTATCCTGACTGCGAGGGCTGATTCCGGCCCATCCCTCATGTTGCAGAAGCGCATTGATGATCAACCCACCATCTCCCGCCAGATGGTCCGCGAAGCCCAGGGCATCCTGCACCGGCATTTGAAGCAGGTCGGGCTCAAGCAGACCGGACAGCGCGACACCATCCTGCGCACTTTTCTTGAAACCCGCGACCATCTTTCCACCGACGAACTTCACCGCCTGGTGCAGAAGAAAGATGCCCGCATCGGCTACACCACGGTCTACCGCACGCTGAAGCTTCTGGCTGAGTGCGGCTTGGCCAGCGAAGTTGCTTTTCACGACGGCATCTCCCGCTACGAACACCAGTACAACCGCCGCAGCCATCATCACATGGTCTGCACCGAGTGCGGCAGTTCGGTCGAATTTTTCTCCCAGGAAGTTGGAGAGCTCGAACGCGAGATTGGGCGCAAATATCACTACCTCACAACGCGCCACACGTTTCAGATCTACGGAGTGTGCGAAGACTGCCGGAAAAAAGACCAAGCCAGCCAAAGCTGACGGTTGATTCGCCGGTCCGTCGTCCCGAATAATGGGTGGTCGTCTCGAATGATGGCGTCAACGAAAATGCCCTCCGTCCAACCCCTGCCGCTCGCCTGTCCCGACTGCGCCGCGCAGATGCCGGAAACGGCCGCCTTTTGTCCTGGGTGCGGCCGGCCAATGTTGGCCGCAGGGCGCATCGCCGGGCCGAGAGGCGATCTCGCCGGGGCGGAGGAGATACCACGGGCCCAGGGCAGAGTCGGTGCGCTTCCGGAAAACGTAGCAGGCGCCATTGCCTATGTCACGTTGATCCCTGCGATTGTCTGGCTTCTCGTCGAGCCGTATAACAGGAACCGCTTCGTCCGCTTTCATTCCATTCAGTCTCTTTTGTTGTGGGCGGCTGGAATTTTGGTCTGGATCGCGCTCAAGCTCTCGGGTCTTGTTTTGTTCCACGTGCCGATGTTGGGGCCGCTATTGATCGCTCTGCTTTGGGGGATGGTCGCGCTGGCGGTGGTTCTGATCTGGCTGGTCCTGCTGGTCAAAGCCCTTCAGGGCGAGATGTTCGAACTTCCTGTTGTGGGCGATTTGGCTGGGCGCTACGCGGGCCGAGGGGAATGTTGATTGCGTTCTGCCCGCTTATTTGGTATTTTGCCCGCGACGTCCGCGTGGGGCGGTCATCATTTACAACCTGTTCCGCTCGCCTGCGGCTGAGGAGGCAACATCATGGCGTTCTGCAGTTCGTGCGGTACCCAGATTCCGGACGGCGCTACCATTTGTGCAGCATGCGCGAGCCGTTCGGCCGCTGCTCCTACTCCGGTCCCAACAAGTACGGGGGGGATGGCTGACAACGTGGCTGGGATGCTGGCCTACGTGACCGTCATTCCCGCGATAGTCTTCCTGGTGATGGAGCCCTACAACAAGAACCGGTTCGTGCGCTTCCATTCATTCCAGTGTCTATTCTTTGCGGTTGCATGGATCGTGCTTTGGATCGCACTCAGCATAGTTGCGCATATTCCGTTCTTCGGTTGGCTAACCATCTTGATTTGGCCGCTGGTTGGCCTCGCCGGTTTGATCATCTGGGTCATTCTGCTGCTAAAGGCGAACGGGGGCCAGATGTACAAGCTGCCGGTCATCGGAGACATGGCTGAGAAGCAGGCGAGTGCGATATAGGTGATCCGATAGTAGACTCCAGAGTCGACCTAGGGGAGCTTGTCGCCCCAGCGTACCAGCCTCAAGTCCTCCTCTTGACTTTCTTCCTCCAAGCTGGCAATCCTATTAGCTTTTACCTGCACTGCTTAATCTGTGGCTCAAGCGTCGGTCAGGCGGGCGGGAATTTGTGCCATTCCGGGGTATTGATTGCGAGTTCGGGTTTTCTATCACGACAAATGTTTTGACGGGGCGTCTTCGGCGGCGTTGTTCTCGCGCTTCTATCGCGAGCGCATCCGCAATGACGTCGAGTTCGTGTTCACCGGCCTGGTTCATCGCGCCGGTGCGCTGTTTGATGAAAAGCAGTTCGATGGCGATGAGAATGCCATCGTCGATTTCAAGTATTCAAGTTCGCCCAACATTACCTGGTGGTTCGATCATCACGAGAGCGCCTTTCTCTCGCCCTCCGACGCCGAGCACTTCGAGCAGGATCAGAGCAACCGCAAGTTTTACGATCCGGCCTTCAAGTCGTGCACCAGCTTCATCGCCATGATCGCTCAGCAGCGTTTCGGCTTCGACCCCGCGCCGGTGGCGGATCTGGTGCATTGGACCGACGTCATCGACGGCGCTCTCTATCCCGATGCCAAGACAGCCGTCGAGATGGAAGCGCCCGCCATGAAGCTGACCATGGTGATTGAATCGGCGCCCGATCACGGCTTCGTGCCCAATCTGATTCCGCTACTTGCCACCAAGCCGCTATCCGAGATTCTGAAGGAGCCGTTTGTCGCGCCGCTCTTGCCGCCGCTGCTCAAGCGCCACGAGTTGTCCATCGGAATCCTGAAAGAGCGGACGGAGTGCAAGGACGCGACGATATTTTTCGACGTTACGGACCACGATCTCGAGGGATACAACAAGTTCATCCCGTACTACCTGCATCCGGAGTCGGTGTACAGCGTGGGTCTGAGCAAGAGCAGTTTTCGCGTGAAAGTTTCCGTGGGATCGAATCCGTGGGCACCCGAGGAGCCGGAGGTCAACCTGGCCAAAATCTGTGAGCGCTACGGCGGCGGCGGCCACGCCCGGGTGGGAGCAATTTCTTTCAACGTGAACCAGCATGCCGCGGCGATTAAGGCCTCGCAGGAAATCGTGGCTGAACTGCGCGCAGCAATCCGCCAGAAAGCAGCGCAACGAAAATAGGTCGCCAGCTCGAAGCGAGTCGTAGTTCTCAGCCACCCTAAGGGACGTCGGATTCCAGACGGCGCGGCCCGCTACAATAACTCCATGCCTAAATCGCCACGCTACACGCCTGAGCACGCTGCTGCTGGTCTCGACGCGAAGTTTCCCGAGATCGAGACCTGGCCCAATCAATTTCCAGGCTACGAAATTGTCGTGGATGATCCCGAGTTTACGTCGGTGTGTCCCAAGACCGGCCTCCCGGATTTCGGCTCGCTCACCATTCGTTACATGCCGTATAAAAGCTGCCTGGAATTGAAATCACTCAAGGAATATCTGCAGTCGTATCGCAATCTGGGGATTTTTCAGGAGAACGTCGTCAATCGCGTGCTTGAAGATGTGGTGAAGTGGGCGAAGCCGGTGTGGGCGGAAGTGAAAGGCGAGTTCCGTCCCCGTGGCGGGATTTCAACGACGATTGTGGCGAAGTGGCCGCGACCGAAGGGACAACGAGGAAAATGATTCATCCCGCCATGCTATATTCGCTCGACCCGTGGCCCAACCCGATCTCCAACCCCGCAGCGCGCTGATTGTCCTCACCGCGCTCAATCTGCTCAACTACGCGGACCGCAACGTGCTGTTCGCCGTGCAGCCGCTAGTGCAGGATGAGTTCCACATCAGCAATGCCCAGGTCGGATATCTCACCAGCGCCTTTCTCGGCTTCTACATGGTTGCGGCGCCGTTCGTCGGACCGCTGGCCGATCGCTACTCGCGCAAACTCATCATCGTGCTGGGTGCGCTGTTCTGGAGCGGGCTTACGCTGCTCACCGCAGTTACGCATAACTACACAGAGCTGCTCGTCCGGCACACGCTGGTTGGCGTGGGGGAAGCGACTTTTGTCACCATCGCGCCTACCTTTGTAGCTGATTTGTTCCACGAAAACGTGCGCGGACGCATTCTCGGCGTGTTCTATCTGGCAATTCCCGTGGGCTCGGCGGGGGGATACTTGCTCGGCGGATATCTGGCTCCGCACTATGGCTGGCGATTTCCGTTTTATGTTGCCGCCGTACCGGGATTCGTGCTGGCTCTGGCGGCTGTGTTCCTCACCGAGCCGGAGCGGGGACAATTCGACTCGGTAAAGGACGAGGCGGATTGGTTGCCTGCAGGTTTCCAGGGAGGAGGCCTGCGGCGTTTTCTTGTCCGGAACTATTTTTTCCTGCGGAAATTGTGGTTCGACGTAGTACTCGGTCCCGCATTTCTTACTGCGACCCTGGGCATGGCGTTCATGACCTACTCTCTCGGCGGCATCCAGGTCTGGATGCCGAAATTTCTCTTCAGCGAGCGCGGCTACACACTGGAAGCCGCCAACTTCGCATTCGGCATCATTATCGTGGTAGACGGCATTCTGGCGGCGCTGGCTGGCGGATGGCTCGGCGACTACCTGCTGCCGCGCATGAAAAGTTCGTACTACCTCGTGTCCGCCGCGAGCATGCTGCTCGGCATACCCATCATGATCGTTGCGTTATTCGCCAAGGGGCCGGCCATGATGCCCGCCATCGCGGTCGCGGCGTTTTTTCTTCTGCTCAACACGGCCCCGCTGAATGCTGCTGTCATCAACTCGGTCGGCGCCCACATTCGCGCCACCGCGATCGCCGTGAACATTTTTATCATCCATATTCTGGGCGATGTGCCTTCGCCCACCATGATGGGATGGGTCGCCGACAAGCGCTCGCTCCAGGCGGCATTCATTCTGCCCATCATCGCCATGGGGATTTCATCTGCCATACTCTTTTACGGGATGAAATTTGCGCCGGCCGTCGCCGTGGACGGCCGGTCTGCCGAGGCAGGGAAAACGTAAGGGATGGCCTATTTCTACTGGATTGCGGGAACGATTCTGGCGCTGGCGTGGTTCTCCCGCATTGTGGATGCCGCTCTCGGCATGCCCGCCGTTGCCGATGTCTCCCGTCCTGAGTGGGATCGCAATCCGGTGACTCCGGCGGGGAATCCGCGGGTTTCCATCATCGTTCCGGCCCGCAATGAAGAGGAGACCATCGAGCAAGCTCTTTGCACCCTACTTTCCCTCGACTACGACAACTATGAGGTGATCGCGGTGAATGATCGGTCCACCGATCTTACGGGCGAGATCATGGAAGAGGTCGGGAAAAATCCCCACTTCTCCCAAAACCGGGGAGAAGTGGGGCACCCCAAACTTCGCGTGATCCATCACACCGAGCTCCCTCCCGGCTGGCTCGGCAAGACTCATGCCATGTGGACGGCCGCGAACCAGGCTACCGGCGACTGGCTGCTCTTCACCGACGCTGACGTGCTGTTCAAACCGGATTCGCTGCGGCGCGCGCTCGCCTATGCCGAGGCCGAGCCCGCCGATCACGTTGTGCTCTTCCCGCGCATGATCATGAAGAGCGCGGGCGAATACATGATGATTGCGTTCTTTTTCAGCATGTTCCTGTTCGGCCACCGTCCGTGGAAAGTGGCCGATCCTTCGACCGACGATCACATGGGCGTGGGCGCGTTCAACCTGGTACGGCGGCGAGTTTATGACGCCGTGGGAACCTACGAGGCGCTGCGCATGGAAGTGCTCGACGACATGAAGCTGGGCAAAGTCGTGAAGAAGGCCGGCTTCGTGCAACGCAACGTGTTCGGTGGGGATTTGATTTCGATCCGGTGGGGACGCGGGGCGATGGGCATCGTCAACAATCTGACCAAGAACTTCTTCGCCGTGCTCTCGTTTCAGTCGTGGCGGACGCTGGTCTCGGCCTTCGGGCTCGCCTTTCTCAACTTAGGCCCGTTCTTTGGCGCGTGGTTGGCTCATGGCTGGGCCCGTGTGCCTTACGCCCTGGCGCTGGCATCCATGTTCCTGGTTTACATCGGCATGTCCCGACGGTCGGACGTGCGGCCGTATTACTTTCTTCTACATCCCGTGAGTTCAGCCCTCTTTATTTACACACTCCTGCGCTCGATGACGCTCACGCTCTGGAACGATGGCATCGAGTGGCGCGGCACGAAGTATCCGCTGGAGGAGCTGAGAAAGGGAATGGTGTGACGAGGCTAGTGCACGCTACTAAAGGCGTCGATGAATGTAATCGGGATGTCAATTATTTCTTGCCAGTCAGGGAATCAGGTTCTTCGGTCTCCGGAGTCGCTGGTCTGCATTCTCTTTTGTGAATTCCAGCGACAGTACCGTGTCTGATTTCTTTTGGCTCCAATACATCGTGCAACTTCCGCCCGTCTGTTCGAACGAAATTGGGAAGTCTCCGACTCCTAATGCTGGTGTTGCGACAGACATGGGCAATGGCGGTAGCACCCAGGTGCCCTTCCCCATAGTTGGCTTGCTCATCTTCAAGGTCCAGTCGTTGTCGGACTCCTTTGCTGGAAACATGGTGTAATTACCAGCAGGCACTTGCACTCCCTTGACCGTCACAAGACTTCCGTCAGTAAACAGCAGATAGCCACTGCCTTCATAGGAGTAAGTGACCGTTATTGTGCTTCCATCAGAAAACCTGCACTGAGCTTGTCTTGGAGGTTTGGGAACTTCCTGTGCGGCAGCCCGGACTGTCAAGAACAATGCAAATGCCAAGATTGCCCGTGCCCTCATGGTGGACTTCTCCTTGCCTACCCACTCATTCTAAGCCTTTCCTGCTAACCCCTTACTCCGGCGGCTCTGCGCTCTCCACATCGCCGTAGGTCGCGTTGGGGTTAGGCGTGCCTTTCGGTGTTTTTAGCTTCTTCGAGTGAAGGTGTCCGGCACTGTAGTGGCCCTGCTTCTCTACGTCGTAATTCTTCGGGAGCGGTGGAATCATCGCTGCGCCTGACGTGATCTGGCTGACCCGGTTGAGGATGATTTCGGCGCGGCCGTCATAGAGTTTGACGCGGCCGTTGATTTCGATAGTGCGCCCCTCCAGGCGTCGCACATCGCCGACATCTTTGAGGTCGTGAGGAAAAACCACCACGGAAAACGGACACGCCGCCTGATCCTCGCAGAAGTCGAGAAAGTGAACGCCTCTCGTTCCGACTTTCACCCTCAGCACTTTTCCGGTGACGCACTTGGTCTCACCAACGTGCTGGTTGGCCTGCTGGATGGGGATGCAGTCCGATGCGAAAGCCGGGAGATGGAACACGCTCCACAAGACCACCGACCAAAGCGCGGCAGAGCGGGCGCGACGTGAGAGCATGCTCCGATTGTCGGGAATGAGACGCGCTTTGTCTGTGACCGGACAACAAGAATCAACAGCAAGTCCCGAAACGAAACTCCCGCGTACTTCTGATCCAGTGACCCTGGGGGCTGGGACAGTACAGAAGACACAGCCCACCTCCTGCACCGCAGGAGCGCGAGAAATG
Source organism: Candidatus Sulfotelmatobacter sp. (assembly GCA_030038255.1). Lineage (GTDB taxonomy): Bacteria > Acidobacteriota > Terriglobia > Terriglobales > Acidobacteriaceae > Sulfotelmatobacter. Next base: position 11,073 of record JASHPH010000098.1, read on the forward strand.
GGCGCGGAGATGACGTTTGGGAAAGTACGCGCTATTTGAAGGCCTTGATGGCGGCAGTTTCGTCGTCTTTTACATCGAAGACGGTGTACAGCTTGGTGATCTGCAGCAGGTCGTTCACCTTCTTGGTTAGGTTCAGGAGCTTCAATTCGCCGCCCTGATTCTTGGTTGTGGTGAAGGCGCTGACCAGTTCACCAATGCCGGAGCTGTCAATGTAGTTGACTTCCGCCAAGTTCAGAATGATTTTCTTGTTGCCCTTGGAGAGCAGGTCGCGCACGGTGTCGCGCAGGATCACACTGCCCTCGCCCAGCGTGATGCGACCGCTGGCGTCTACGATTGTGACTCCATCCACTTGCCTTGTACCAACCTTCATGCTCACTGGGAAGCCTCCTTGCCGCCCGCGGTAGGCCCGTGGACGTGTTTGATCAATTTAAGTTCGGTGCCCGTTTGGGAGGGGCGGATTTCCACCACATCCATAAACGAGCGCATAAGAAAAATTCCGCGCCCCGAGGTCTTAAGCAGGTTTTCCGGCGCCAAGGGGTTGGGGATCTTGCTCAAGTCCATGCCTTTGCCCTGGTCGCGAATGGTAATGACCAAGTCGCTGCCGGTGCGCTCAAATCCCAGCGTCACCTTTTTGTCCGGGGCATAACCGTTGCCGTGCAACACCGCGTTCACTGCGGCCTCGCGCACAGCCATCGAAATCTGCATGACCTCATCTTCCCCGAAGCCGAGTTCGGTGGCGATCCGAGTGGCCTTCTCCTCGGCACAATCGATCGTTTCCAGCGAAGAGTCCAGCGTGTAAGAGACCCGTTCCTCGGTCATGGCCATGGCCGTAGCGAGAGATTCGTATGAGGCTGCAGGGGCCGCACTCTCCGCGGCCGTCCTAGACCCTTCCCCAGAAGCCTTTCCCCGCGAAGGCGGTAGTTTGCCTGTCCGATGGCCGGGTTGTCAACGAGCCATTGTAACGCCGGACCGGGGAGATGGACGTGAATCGCAGTCGCGCTGGGCTTTAAAGAAAGCCGGAAGGAGGCGGGCAAAGAAGGCTGCCCTGCCGAGTTTATAATCGGGCCGCATGCCTGCCGTGCCTGCTCCCAACCTTAGAGTTCGTCTGCGGCGATGGCTGCTGGCTGCCGTCCTCTGCGTGGCTGGCGCGTCGGCTGTAGCCTGGGTTTTCGATTTCGTGGTTTTCGAGGTTCGAGTCGCCGCTAAATGGAATCCCTATGGCTCAGTAACCGTGTACCACTACTACGC
>JASHPH010000099.1 GCA_030038255.1 Candidatus Sulfotelmatobacter sp.
CGCACTTATGCGGACAACAACATCAACGCGACAGTCGATCTCACTGCGACGCGCTTTCTGAACTACGACATATTTCGGAGGTCGAAAGAGTATCCGGGCGGCCAGCAACGAAAACTCATCGAGGAACTTGACGAGCTGATTCCGTATTATCGAAACAAGGCGCCGCGCGCGCCTCTGCTATTCGCGATCTGCGCGCCGTGTCAGCCCTTCACGAAGCTGTCTCGAAAGAAGATGAGTCGGAAGCGCGTTCAGACCCGGAAGCGGGACAGGAACCTATTGCGGGAAGCTTGTCGCTTCGTCTCCAAATATCAGCCCGAGCTGGTCCTATCCGAAAATGTTGCCGGTATTCGCGACCCAAAATACGGCGGTGTCTGGGAAGATTTTCGGCATCGGCTCGAGAAGCTCGGATACGTCACGGGGTCGAAGGTCGTCTGCGCGTCCCGCTTCGGGATACCGCAGTTTCGGAAGCGCTCGATTCTCATGGCGGTGCGGAGCAACTTGGCGCGGCTGGAGCGGTTCGCGGATGCACTCGGCAAGGAACTTATGGTGCCCGAGAGCGACCCCGACTCGACGCTTGTATCGGTCGCTCAAGCCATCGGGCATCTACCGTCCATCAGGGCCGGCGAAACTCACGCCCAGATTCCGAACCACAGAGCCCGAGATCTCGCGGGCATCAATTATAAAAGGCTCTCGGCGGCCAAGCCTGGCGAGCCGAACGCCTATATGAAAAAGACAAAGCATGGCGATCTCTCGCTCCCGTGCCATCGTCGCGTAAATCGGAAGCTGAGGACCATGTGCTTCACCGACGTCTATACGCGGATGGCGCCGGACCGGCCTGCACCGACGATCACGACGAGATGCCACAGTATCTCTAACGGTAGGTTCGGTCATTACGACGTACGTCAGGTGAGAGCCATCTCGCTCCGCGAGGCAGCTATCCTCCAGTCCTTTCCGGACGACTATGTTTTCTACCCAAGCCACCAGATTGAACCGATCGCGAGGATGATCGGCAACGCTGTACCGCCTAAACTCGCCGGATTCTTCGCTAGGTACTTAGTCAACTCGTTGACTGATCACCGATCCGCTCGCTGACTCAAATGCGTGAGCCGGCGCTGACGGGTCCTCAAGGATCGAATGAGATTTTTCGTTCCCGCTTCGATGCGACAAGCCCATACGACGTGGACGGTCCATTTCATTTTCCGGAGAGCTGACGTCGCCTTTCTGTCGCGCTCGATATTGGAATTGATCTTTCGGTTCCAAAAATCGCGGTTGGACTCGGGCCGCTTACCTCTTGGACAAGCGTGTCCGTGCCAAAAGCACCCGTTCACGAAGACCGCGACGCGATATCGCCGGAAAACAAGATCTGGAGATCCCGGAAGTTCTCTGACGTGGAGCCGATAGCGGAAACCCTGGGCAAACACGGCGGAGCGCACGATTCGCTCCGGTTTCGTATTCTTGCCCTTCACCGCGGCCATCATAGCGGATCGAGCATCTTTCGATATTCTGTCTGTCACGGACACGTCGACCGGTTGCCGAGGCTGCGAAAGGTGCCGCCTCGGTGCACTTGATCTTAAATCTTTTTCAAGTGGTCCAGGCCGATACGAGATAGATTCCCTCCCAGTCGCTGCAAAAGATTGAGGGCATACTCGTATTTTAACTGCGCCACAATCGGCACTCTCTGGAATGGCGTCAGCGCCGGCATACCGCCGGACGCGCGCACTGCAGAAATCTCTATAGTGGGCTCCGTCTCTCCTTCAGGCCGCGGCTCGAACCGTCCGCGACTGGAAGCGAACATTTGCTCCCAATGGGGGTTGGGTTCTCCCTGTGATCCTCCCACGTCAACGAACCCGAAGCACCTGATACCTTCTCTCATTCGAAGGAATAGACACACATTCGTCGTGGCGTACTTGAGCGCGGTTGCGCTTTTCAAGTCTACCAGTTGCACGGCTTTGAAAGGCATTGCGCCGCCAAGATTGCCATCCCAACGCTTGTCTGCGTTCTGACTTGGTTCGAGATCGCACAGCGGTGATAGGCAAATCCAATATCTTTCTTCGAAGCGAAAGACGTGACCGGTAGCGAGATGCCAGCCTTCGACCGATTGCGTCGACAAGTAAGAGTTGACGGCCAAGGTCATTTGAGCGGTTTGCTCGGTGTCATTCGGCCTGTAGTTGGGGTGGAACCTGGCGACAGCATTGTCGACAACGCCTGCAGCAAGAGCCAACTCTGTCTGAAGTATTTCAGCGCCCAGTGGAAAAACATTTGCTCGCATCACCCTGAGAATTTCGGACCAATGATGCTCCAGAATCCACGACAGATGAGCTTGCCTAAGCTCTTCCCCTGACGATAGGAGCTGCTTAAGAAGCCCCGTTTGCAGATCGTCATCCGCTAGGGCTATCTCTTCGATGGAGCCCCCCTGATCCTCCAACAGCGACCGCAAGTGAGAAATTATCAGGCGATTGGGGGACGGCTTCCAGTCGCACATTGCTTTCCTAAGATGCTCAACGATATCC
>JASHPH010000008.1 GCA_030038255.1 Candidatus Sulfotelmatobacter sp.
GACGCCAGATCGAGCGCGGAAAGCGTGTCGTAACTAGCGGGTGCATCGTCTACAATTCGGCTATAATTGCAACGAGTTCTCCTTTGGAAAGCAACTCCGCTAGGCAGATCCATCCGATCCGCGCCCTTAGCTCAGTTGGATAGAGCGTCTGGCTACGAACCAGAAGGTCGGGAGTTCGAATCTCTCAGGGCGCGCCATTTCTAGATGTCCTTTAACGCTCTCTGCTTCGGCGCAACCTGGTATATCCTTCCAGGCAGGCCTTGGAGGCGAGTATGTCCAGCCGGTTGTGCTCACGGGTCCTCTTTACTTCACTCTGCATGCCCTTTTCATTTCTGGCGCAGGATACGGCTTCCGGCGACTCCAGTCCGCGTACGCAGTACTTCCCCAACACGACTGACGGCATTCATCTGGAGATGGTCTTCAACTACAACCTGCCGAATCCATCGCCTGAATCCGGCGTTGTCGACATGGTTTGGGGATCCAACTGGGCGACTCAGCCCAAGGACGTCTACAACACCTCCTACATTCCGTACTCGGTCGACAACTACACCAACTCGGTCGCATGGTATCAGGCGAACCATCCGGATTGGCTCGAATATTTGTGCGACGAGAAGACGCTGGCGTTCGAGTTTGGTGCCACCACACTGGCGCCGCTGAACTTTGCCAGCTCTGAGGTGCGGGCGTATCAGTGGGCGGAATGGGTGGATGCACCCCTGGCCCAGGGATTTGGCGGGATTGCGGTCGATACCATGGACCTGACCAACGACTGGCAGCGTTGCGGGCATTTCGACAAGTCTGGCGCGTGGGTGCAGCAGTACACCGGGCAGTCCGATGACCCGGTGTTTCGCCATGACGTGCTCGAATGGGAATCCCTGACATATGCGCATGTGCACCAGTACTCTCCAAATGCGACCATGCAGGTGAACGTGTCGTATCAGTTTGGGCAGCCGAGAGATGCAAACCTGTAGCTGATGACAACCACCGATCTGCTGTTTGACGAGCGCGGATTCACCAACTGGGGCACCGCGGGACTGAACGTCACTTCGCCTTCCGAATGGGAAACAATTGTCGCCGCGCTCAAATACGTGGAGTCCAAGGGACTCTGTTATATGACCAATGGCGAGGAGCCGGTGCCGACAGGCAAGATCGATGAGGCGATGCGCCAGTGGGTCCTGGCGAATTATCTTCTGGTCAAGAACGATTGCACGTATGTCTACATGACCGGAATCACGAACGGGGCGCAGGACTACGGCAGCCTGGTCGTGTTTCCCGAATATTCCATTCCGATTGGCCACCCCACTGGGACGATGAACAAGACTCAGGGCGTGTGGGAGCGATTGTTTTGGGGTGGGCTGGCGCTAGTGAATCCGTACAACACGACTGCGACCGTGACCTTACCGCCAGGCAGCTACGTGGACGTGAATGGAAACACGGTCAGCTCGCCCGTGACGATGACGCGCAAAACGGGGCTGATTCTGCTGCTCGAGTAAACAGGCGGCAGGATATCGCTGAGAGCAAATCTTAGCTACAGAGCATGGCCTGTGCTCGGGGTCACGTCTTCAAACCGCATTAACCGCGCGGGTTCCGGAGGCATGTTACTGCGGCGGTTTTTCTGCTAATCTCAGATTGCCCTGTTGTTCTGTCAACTGACCGGAAAGTCCCTCCGGGTATCGGGTCGCGCGCCATGTCCAAGGCAATTCAGCAGCAAGATGTGTCTGTATTGTCGGCCGCCAAGCACGGGCTGGTCTATCTGACTGCCAACGATTGGGCCCTGATCGCGGACAAAGCCGTCCGCATGAAGTTCAAAGACGGAGACCGTATCGTTGAGCAGGGAAAGCGAACCCACGGTGTTTATCTGCTGCTGAAGGGGACCGCTTCGGTGCAGATTCCCACCCAGGAGATTCCTCCGGCGATCGGCCCGGGCGAGGTTTGCGGGGAAATTTCGTTTATCGACGAGCAACCAGCTACGGTGAGCGTTGTGGCGAAGGAGCCGGTGGAGGCATATTACCTCGACCGTCCCACGCTGCAGTCGCTGTTTGAGCTCTTTCCTCACCTGGGCTCACGCTTCTATCACTCCCTAGCAGCCAGCCTGTCGCACCGCCTGCGCGAGCTGATCAAAGAACGCGCGGACTCCGCGCTCCGAAAGAAGATTTAAGCCTGCCTTCTAGCTTGATCGCAGCGTGTGCTAGCCTACAAGACGCTTCCCTTCCCGCGAATGGCGGAAAGGGATCGCGCGGCACCCCAACGACATGGTCGATTCCAGCCATCTGCGACTGGCTTTGTACTCGGCTGCATTGCTCGGATTCCGCCACGGTCTCGACTACGACCATATTGCCGCCATCACCGATTTGAGCAGCGTGCAAGCCGAGCCGCGCGATGCCATGCGCTACGGGTTGCTTTACGTGTTGGGGCACGCGACCACGGTTGCTTTGCTGGGCACCGCGGCAGTTGCCTTCCGCCTGTCCTTGCCGGCAGCTAGTGATCGCTGGGCGGAACGACTGGTGGGTTTCACGCTGCTTACACTTGGCGTTTATGTTCTGGGCACGTTTTTCCGTCCGTCATCTCACAGCCACCTCCGGCCGCGCACGCGCATCACCCTCCTGATCAATGGCATGCTCTGGGTCTATTGGCGGTTGAGCCGCATTTTCGGGGGTACGCGGGTGGAGGCGCCGCAGGTTTTCAAGGATGGGTACGGCACCGCCTCGACATTTCTGGTTGGCGTAATTCACGGCCTGGGCGCCGAAACCCCCACTCAGTTGTTGTTGTTTCTCATGGCGGCCAATCTGGGCGGAACGGCCGTCGGTTTATTGGGATTGTTGATGTTCATTGCCGGCCTGGTCGCGATGAATACACTGATGTGCGCCGTAGCCGCGGGATTGTTTTCGCTGGACAAGGTGCGCATGTGGCTCTCGCCAGCCTCCAGGTCCGAGAACCTAGTCTCGCGCGCCCTGACGGCATCGCTGAACTGGATCAGCGCCCACGCCCTTAGCGGGCTGACGCTGCTCACCTCGGCTTACAGCATTGTAGTGGGAACCGTTTTTCTTCTGGGTTCGGCATCCCGACTGCCTTCGCTAACGGGATGAGTTAATACGCATAGGCTGGGTTGCCCGAGCAAGGTCGCAAAAGCTGCGTATCAATGTGCAGCACTTTGCACTTCTGGATTGACGACGATTGCGCAAAAAACGCATAACTTGTGTCAGTCGAGTGTGTTATAGTCTGGGCTCGATTTGGAATCCCAGGTGCACTAAAAAAGCCGACTTATTGTCGACTGCCAGATCCCAAAAGAGGGGCGTAGCCCCAAAGACTATTACCGAAGCCGTACCTGAGATCTCAGGAGGGAATGATTTATGAAGCGGATTCTGTGGATGGCTCTGCTACTTTTGGCCCTACCGATGGTGGCCTTTGCCACTAGCTCTGTAAGTTTCGTAAACAGCGGCGGCACGCTGTCAAGCAACAGCTTAGGGCAACTGACTCTGAGCAATTCGGAGTTGATCGACTTCACGGGAGTCAATGGCCTAATTTCGAGCGGGGATTTGGGAAGTTTGAGCTTTACGACGGGCAAGCTAATGAGCGGCAGCCTGATGGGAAGCTGCTCCACAAACTGCGTTGCGGCCACGCTGGCCGGAGGCGGGAGTTTTACAATCACCGGTAACGGTAAGGGTGTTCCGAGCGGCGTGATCTTCAGCGGTTCGTTCTACGGTCCAGTATTTTGGACCGAAGAGACCGAAGCCAACGGGACGCACTACTATACCCTCTCGGGCAGCATCACGGGTAAGTGGTACACCGGCATGACGGTGGATGGTGCGACAGTGCAGTTGACGATCAACACAGGAAAGGGGTGGTTCAACGGTTCGACCACCGTCGACTTTGGGGGCACGAACATCAACGTTCCTGAGCCTGGGACGCTCGCCTTGCTGGGTACGGGATTCGTTGGTCTGGCTTGTGCGTTACGCCGTAAACTGAAAGCCTAAATTCTTTTCTGTCAAGAAGAAGCCCCGCCTCACGGCGGGGCTTTTTGTTTGTGCTCGTTCCAAGCCCGCAAGCCGCGTTACCGCCGTAATCTGACCGCCGGGATAACGGTTGACCCATCCTGCCTATCTCCTTAGATTTGAAGCCAGGGGGATGTATGAAGGACATTCACGAGGTCCTGCGTCAGAAGCAGGCAAAATACGCCCAACTGGGCAAGCAGATCGAAATGCTCCAGCAGGCAGCGGAAAAACTGCGCGAAGTGGCTCCGTTGCTGGCGGAAAACGACGATGCCGACAACAGTGTGCTGGCGGAAGTAGACGACGCGACCAGCGCAGATGCCATGGCCGCCAAGGCGGGGGCCAACACGGGCTCCGGCTCGTCATCGAAGGCGTCGCGTCCGACGGCTCCTCGCTGGCCGTAATCCGGCCCGCTCTGCCAACCCGATCGATTTATGACATTGCAGTCATTACTGGTCTCGACTGACGATTCTGCGGCGGATGTGCTGGGCAGAATTCTGCCCACCTTCGGCATCGCCATGGACCGTTCCAGCGACCCCGAGGCCACGATTGCCAGAATTCAGCAACAGAAATTTGACGCCCTCATTGTGGATTTCGCGGAGCCCGAGGCGGCGGAAAGCGCACTAGAAGCGACGCGGCGCCTTGGTTCGGCGCCGCTAAGCATCGCCCTAGTGCCCGATCCGAGCCAGGTGCGCAGGATTCTGAGCGGCGGAGCACACTTCGTGCTATACAAGCCCGTCTCCGAGGAGGCCGCCAGGGCTGGACTACGAGCTGCCGCTGCCCTCTTGAACCGCGAGCGCCGACGGTCAATGCGGGTTCCGGTGCAGGCTCCGGTCGAAATTACGCTGCCAGAGGGCCGCAAGGTGGAAGGCATTCTTCTTGACCTCTCAGCCACTGGTCTGGATGTGCTTACTTCCGAATCTCAGGTAGCGGGTTCCCTGCTAGCCGTTCATTTTCAACTCCCCGATGGCGCCCTGGAGATAGAAGCGCGCGGGCAGGTGGCATGGGCAAATCCGAACGGACAGACCGGAGTCCAGATGCTCGACCTGCCTAAAGAAGTCTCCGAAAGACTGGACGCGTGGCTGAAGTCTGCGGCCGCCGCCCTGGGAGCCAGCACGAACGAAGTTGTGCCTCATTGCAAGCTGACCGACCTGAGCCTGGGCGGATGCTATGTAGAAACGGACGCCCCGTTCCCCGAGCGTGCGCTGGTGGACTTCTGCCTCAAGACCGGAGACCTCGAGGTTCATATCGAAGGCATGGTCCGGGTGGCTCATCCCGGCAAAGGGATGGGAGTCGAGTTCCCTTCCCGCACTGAGGAGCAGCGCGCGCAGGTGACTAATTTGATTAATGTCCTGCGCAGCAGTCCCGACACCAAGCCCGAGCTCTTGGTGTCTCCACGCGCCTTGGTCGCTGATTTGAGCCAGTTCGAGCCCTCTAGTGACGTTGCACAGGCCACTGACGAGTGGGAAGATCCCCTGCTTGAACTTCTGCGTCGCGGGCCTTCTCTCCAAGAGGACGAGTTCATGGCGGAACTCTGCCATCAGCGTAATCCGCAAGAGACCGCATCGGTCTAACGGCTTCTCCGAATACTCACCTCAATTCCCTACCAACATATCCTGCGCCGGCGGTAAATCCCCAGAAAGAAAAGCCTCCCGCGGCAGGTCAATTAGCGGGACTTGATGAGGGATTTTCGTGCGGGCGTAGCTGGCGAAAGCAGAGGCAGGTGCGAGAGGCTTTGGTAAGTGAGCGACTGCTGAGAATCGAAGAACCCGGCCCCGTCTCTGGCACGGGTCCTTCAATTCTCTTTGGTCTGTTCCACCCCTATGTGCAGCACCGTAGTGCATCTCCGTTGCGCTCTGATGTACGCAGTATTAAATGTGGATTAAATGTAGACTGGGAATCGTTCCCGCTTGGGTGAATCGAATTTTGCTTGTCCAAAGGAACGAGCCTGAAAGAAACCACGTTGGCCGCGGATGCACCTGACGCACGAGCCTGCCCGGCATCGCTGCGGTGGGCATTGCCGGCGGTTGGTGTTGCCGCACTGGCGGTGGAAATTCCT
>JASHPH010000100.1 GCA_030038255.1 Candidatus Sulfotelmatobacter sp.
GCCGAGGAGAAATCGTAAGTGTAAAATCAGCAGAGATTGGCTAGCGTTTCGATCCAGAGTGCGGCCCCGTAGCTCAACTGGATAGAGCATCAGTCTTCGGAACTGAGGGTTGGGGGTTCGACTCCCTCCGGGGTCGCCAGGTCTCACGCGAGGTCCCTTGCTAAGCTCGGGATTTCGGCAGCAGGCTCCCGCTCCCCACCCCATCACGCGAAAACCGCGCGTGCTGGGGACCCCGGCTTCGCTCACGCCTGCTGAACGCCTCAAGTTCGACTCCCTCCGGGGTCGCCATCAAGGTGTCGATCTCTCGCCGCAAGAAAAGATTCGACGCTGCGGCATTGCCCGAAAACCGTGTGGCGCGCCCCCTTTCAGCTGAGATAGAATCCAGGTTCTTGTTGCCGATGACGCTTTTTCCCCAATTCCGCCTGTCGCCGGCCCAGCTTGGTCCGCTGGAGCGCCGGCTGCTGGAGACGGTGTGGCAGCGCGGCAGCGCGACCGTCCGCGAGCTGATAGAAAGCGGCGAGATGAACCTCGCTTACACTACGCTGATGACCACGCTCGATCGCCTGTACAAGAAGAACCTGCTGTCGCGCCAGGCGGAAGGGCGCGCGTTTCGCTACACACCGAAATTCACGCGGGCAGAATTGCACCGCGAAGCCGCCGGAGAGGCGTTCCGGCAAATGCTGGACGTGAGTCCGGCTGCGTCGCTGCCGCTTTCGTATTTGGTGGAGATCGTGTCAGAGCACGACGCCCAGTTGCTCGACGACCTGAGCCGGCTGGTTGAGAGCAAACGGCGGGAGTTGCGTTCCGGTGCGGGACAGAGAACCGGGCTGAAGGGCAAGAACAACAAAGAAAACAAGGACTAGGAATTCGAATGTTTGCTGCGCGTGGCATCGCCGTCTCATTTTCCGTTTTCGTGATCGTCTACTGCGTTTTGTCGCTGGCCGTTGCCTGTGGCTGGCGGCGGGCGTGGATGCGTGCGCAGCGGCTTTCTGTTCGCCGTGGCGCGGATTTTCTGTTCGCCCTGCGCATGTTTCCGCTGGTTGCTGCTGCGCTGATCACGGCCGCGTTTACCGTCCCCTCATTTCTTCTGCTGGAACCGCGCGCCATCGACGAGCCAGTTGGCGGAGCTTCGCTGGTGCTGGGCGCGTGCGGTGCGATTCTTGGAGCGGTTGGGGGCATTAACGTGGCTGCCGCGTTGCGGAGGGCTTGGCACGCTGTCGCCGAATGGACGCGCGGAGCACAGCTCGGCGAATCCGGGAGCTCAGTGCCAGTACTGAAGATTTCGCCGGCGTTCCCGGCGATGACCGTGACAGGCATTTTTCGTCACCGGATTCTGCTTTCCGACGCTGCCGAGCTGCAGCTGACCGGCAGCGAATTGCAGGCGGCGCTGAATCACGAACTGGCTCACGTTCGTCGTGCGGACAATCTGAAAAAGCTGCTCATGAGATTCGTCGCCTTTCCGGGCATGCGCGGGCTGGAAACAGCCTGGCTAGAAACCACCGAAATGGCCGCCGATGACGCTGCCGTTACGACAACCCGCGAAGCGCTCGATCTTGCGGCCGCGCTGATCAAGCTGTCGCGGCTGGTTCCGGAAGCGGCCCCCACCGATCTGGCCGCCGCTCTGGTGCACGGGCCTGCATCCGCTGTGCATGCGCGGGTGGAGCGCCTGCTGGCATGGAGCGAGGAATGCTCCGTGTCGGCGCGGAAATGTTCAAGCTGGTACGGAGTTGGTTTGGGACTTGCGTCGACCTGCGCCACCATTGCGATGTTCGCTCTGACCTACAGTCAGCTGCTCGTGCATGTGCACACGGCAACGGAGTGGCTGGTTCGCTAGGATTGATGTAGGGACTGCCGCTCCCGGCTGCCCGGTCGAGCGAAGCTCGACGCCGTCGCCACGTCGAAAGATTCCCCCTAAAACGTGGCCCTTACGCCTACCTGCGCGGCGAATGGAATTCCCACGGTCGTGCCTGGCCCGAAAAAATCCCCCAACGCGCCTTCGGGAATCTCTAGCTGTTTCAGGCTAGTCAGAGGCACACAGTTGGGATTGCAGATTCCATCGACGGCTCCGCTGGAACTAAACTCCGCCGGGATCTGAGCTATGTTCACGGCGTAGTTCGCCCCCGGGTTGTTACGGTTGAAGAGATTGAAGAACTCGATAAAGGGATCGATCCGCCAGCGTTCGTTGATCTTGAAAGGTCGCGTGACGCGCAGGTCCGATTGGATATAGGGCCTGCCGCGAAATTCGTCGAGACTGGTGTATACGGGCTGCTGACCGCTGAGCTGAATGAAAATGCGGTCCGTGTTGTTGGCGTTCGTGATCGTGATGGGGCGGGCGCTCTCGACCTGTGTGACCGTGCTTAATTCGAACCCTCCCGGAACATGCAGCGTGCCCGCCAGCACAAAGCGATGGCGAACGTCTTCACCGGAGGGTCCGTAGTCGCCGGGCCCGAAGGCGTTCAGCAGCGGCGGATTCGGCGGCTCCTCGGGGCAGACACCGTCTACATAGTCGAACAATTCACCGAGGAGGCATCCCCAGGTCTGGGCCTTCGAAAGCGTGTAGTTCGCGACCAGATCGAAGCGGCGCATGTTGCCCTGCAGGTGCAGCATCAGGCCGTTGTAGCTGGAACGGTTATTGGATTCGAACACGTTGACGTTCGGCACCAGGGCCGTCTGATCCGCCGTGTCGGATTCCGGAAACAGCGGCGTGAACAGGTTGGTGTCGCTCGCATAGGGAAAGCCGCGGTAGCCGTGATTGCCCTGCTCGTGAACGTAGTCGGCGCTGGCAAGCCAATGTTGGTTGAACGCGTGCTGCACGCCGCCGGTAATGTGAATGGCGTACGGCGTTTTGTAGGGTGAGCCGATCAGATTCCCTGTGACTCCTGCCCCGCCGATGAGGCAACCGGGTCCGCTCAACGTTCCTCCACTGAAAGCGCACGGGCCGGTAGCATGGTTCGTGTCGTTGAGGCCCTGAAATGCCGTGCCCCATCCGTTTTGCGCGAGATCGTCGAAGAACAGGCCAAAACCGGCGCGGATCACGGTGTTCCCGCTGTCGCCCGGCGAGTAGGCGATCCCAAGGCGCGGAGCAATCTGCTTGCGGTAGTCAACCGGCACGCTGGGCACGACTGGAATCTGTAACGCCTGCAGTGTCAAATAGGCCGGATTCTCGGCCTCGCTGCGGCCTGAACCGGTGAAGAGTCCCCAGGTCGTCTGATAGCGCAAGCCGTAGTTGACCGTGAGTTGGTGCGAGAGGCGCCAGGAGTCTTCGGCATAGAGCCCGAGGCGCTGGACATTCTGCGAAAAGCTGCCGTCGCCTGCGGGTGTGTACGTGCAGGTCGAGTTGTCCTTATTCGTCGCGGTGAAGCCAACACATTGCGGCTTGAACACTCCGAACACACCGGGGTTCTGCACGTAATAGGTTGGATCGTTCATGTATTTGGCGAGCGTTTCGGCCGTGGAGGCGAACGCGCCGCTGAGCACTGGCTCATGAATGAAATCGACTCCAAACTTGAACGAGTGGTCGCCGGTGGCGTGGGTGACGTCGTAGCGGAACTGGTATTTGTCCTGATTGCGCAAGTCTGGGAAAAGCGTGATGGGAGTGGCGAATTGATTGTCGCCGATCGTTTCGAAGCCGGAGATCGTGAGCGCCGTAGAACTGAAAGGAAACGCCAACGCGAAGCCCAGGTCTGAGTTGCGCGTCTGCGTGAGATGCAGCAGGCTGGCGTCGATGACGAGATTGCCCAGCCAGCTCGCATTGAAAGCGTAGGTATTGCTGAGCGCGACGTTCCAGTAATTGTTATGCGTGAGCAGGCCGGTCGAGGGCAATGTGCCTTGCTGTACCAGAGCGTTGTGCGTCGTGTAGCTGTCTTGCGACGCGCGCAGGAACCAGGTTGACTTCGACGATTGCGCCCAGTCGAAGCGCACCGAACCAAGGTAGTCGCGAAAGGGAATCGGAACGGTGGAAGGAACGGCGATCGACGGGACGCCGGTGATCAGTCCCTCGGAAGCGAGTTGTGCCAGGGCATCGAACTGCGTGATGCTGGCAGGGCTGTAGGCGATGCTCGCGTTTTCGTGGACATTTTCGAACGACGTGAAGAACCACGCCTTGCTCTTCACGATGGGGCCGCCGAAAGTTCCGACATAGTTCTGGCGCGAGAAGGGCTGCTTGGGATTGTTGACGCAGGCTCCGCTGGTGCAGGTTTGCGCCGGATTTTCGATGGGGAAGCGCGCGTTCAGAGCAGCCTGGCGGTCGTAGAAGGCGCCGCTGCCGTGCCAGTCGTTCGATCCGCGCTTGGTCGTAATCACGACGGATCCGGCGGTGGTCCATCCCGTGTCGGCGTCTTCGTTCGAGGTGCGCACGGCAAATTCCTGAATGCCGTCGGGAGAGAAATTTTGCAGGAAGCCGCCGATCCAGTCGTCGGAGTTTTCCGCGCCGTCGACGGAGAGTTCGTTGTTCAAGCCGGAGCTTCCGCCGGTGGAAACCGCGGTGATGCGCGCCTTGGTGGGATCGGACGGCTCGACTGGCTCCGTACCGGGCACCATGTAGGCAATGTTGGCAAAGCTTCGCGCGGGCAGGGGCATAGTCTCCAGGTCCTGGGTACCGACCACGCCGCCGCGCACAGCACTCGAGAGGTCGATGGCCTCAGTGGTAATTGAGGAAGAAACTCCCTGCACCTGGACGGTCTCCGTCGCCGCTGGCGCCAACTTCAAGGTAACCGTAATGTCACGAACCGTGCTGACGGCCACGTCGACATCTGCCTCGGCTCGCGCGAAACCGGGTGCGGTCACCGCGACATGGTAGGCGCCAGGAAGCAGGTCTTCCAGGCGGAACTCGCCGCCTTCTTCGCTGACCGTCTCGCGCCGCATGGACGAATCCGCCGACTGCACTACGATGCGGGAGTTTGAGACGCGGGCTCCAGTCGCGTCCTGCACGGTGCCGCGTAGAGAGCCGCGCGGGTTTTGCGCGTACAGTGGCGACAGGCAAGCCACAGCTAGAAGGACGGTGGAGAGAAATACGTTCTTAATCACGTTGGATCTCCGAAACTTCGGCGCAAACGTCAGCGCGAACTGTTGGGGCGAATAAGAAAACTCATTGGAAGCTTAGAAGCACACGACAGACTACTACCAGCACTCGTAGGGGAACGCCGGGCTGTGTCGCGGCTCAATCCGACCAGCGCGCCGGTTTGCGATCCCAGCGGTGGTTTTTGAGTTCGGCGAGCAGTAAGTTGTCGAGCGGTCCGGCATCGCTTGCGGCGATGTTCTGCCGCACGTGCTCGGCCTTACGCATGCCCGCGATCGTGGTGCTCACCGCGGGGTGAGACAGAATGAATCGCAGAGCCATCTCGGGCAGCGCCATTCCTGCGGGCAAGATTTCTTTCAACCTGTCGACACGCCGCACGGTGTTGGCCAGATTCTCCGGGCCGAAATATCCCGATCGCCAGTCGCCTTTCGGAAAGCGGGTTTCGAGCGACATCTTGCCTCCCAGGCTGCCTTCGTCAAACGGCACACGCGCAATCACACCGATATTCAACTCCTGGCAGACGGGGAAAAGCTCGTCTTCGGGCGACTGGTCGAAAATGTTGTAAATCACTTGCACCACATCCACCAGGCCGGTGCGCAGGGCTTTGATGCCGTTCTCCGGCTCCCAGCGGTTGATGCTCAGGCCGAAGTAGCGAATCCAGCCGTCGCGCTTGAGCTTTTCGACCGTTGAGCGGAAATCCGGTTCGCTGGTCCATCCGTCGTCCCACACATGAAACTGCAGCAGATCGACGCAGCCGACGCGCAGCTGCTTGCGGATGAGGTCTGCGTACTTGAACACGTGCTGCGGCGAGAAAACGTCGTAGTACTTGTATTCGGGCAGGGCCGGCCAGCGGTCATTGGCCGGCGGGATTTTCGACGCCGCATAGAGCCGCTTGCCGACGTTGCGCTGCATGATCTCGCCCAGCAGGCCGTCGCTCTTGCCCTCGCCGTAGGCCCAGGCCGTATCGAAGAAATTGCAGCCGAGATCGACGGAAAGCTGCAGCGATGCCAGCGATTCCTGGTCGCTCGAGCCCGTCCATCCGCTCATTCCCCAGAGTCCATATCCGATGTCGCTGACTTCAAAACCAGTGCGTCCCAGCTTGCGATATTTCATGATGGCTTCCTTTGGAATTCTCTAAAGTTGTCGAGCGATTACGCCGATAGTCGGGATGAGATCGTTCGGCCGGATTCTGGCGGCACTGCGGCTTTTTCGATGCCGCCCATCAAAATTTTGCGCTCCTCGGCGAGGGCCGCTGGTGTTCTAATAGTCTTGATCATAAGAAGATGGAGGACTCTCCCCCAATGAAATCAAATTATCCTTTTACCCAAGCCGATACGAGCAAGAAAGACGAGCTGAGTGCGCCTCCCTCCCGTTTTATCGACGAGAAAATCTCGGACGAATCAGGGACGGAAACCAACACCGATAGCGCGCTTCGGCCCGCAGGCCTGAAGAATCCCTTCTGGAAATAGTCTGGTTTCTCTCTCACGCCGCGCGGGCGTGCCGCGAAGCGCATTCGCGACCGTCGGCGCTTTAATTTTTCCGACAATCCCGCTCAGAACCTTACGACTCGCGCAGAATCGGCAGGCACAGGCACGGCCGGATCGAGAAGTCGAGTGTGGCCATTTTTTCGAGTGCAGGCTGCAGCACGGAATCACGGCACGGCTCGAGCGTGATCACGAACGGTAATGCAGCCTTATCGAAGCCCGGCTTTTGCAACAGCGAGTCGATGTTCAGGTGATGAGCCGCCAGGATTTCCGCCAGTTTGGCCACGATTCCGGGCCGATCGCGCACAAAAAAGCGCAGGTACCAGGGCGTCTCAAAATCGGTGCTGATGGCTGGGCTTGAAACCTTGGGCGCTGCATCTTGCTTCGCTCCCTGCTTCCCCGCATCGGGCAGCCGCTCCGCCACAAACTTAAGGTCGGAGACGACGGCCACGGCCGTCGGATCGCCACCAGCTCCCGCGCCGAGAAAAGCCATGTCTCCGCCGTATTGGCCAGAGGTGAGCACCAGATTGAGATTTCTCTGCACGCGCCCGAAGGGCGAACCGCTGGGGACCAGACATGGGCCCACGTCGGCGAAAAGGGTGCTCTCGCGCAGATCGGCGCGCGAAATCTGGCGGATCGTGCACCCGAGATCCGCCGCATAGTCGAAGTCCACGGCATCGACCGGACGAATCGTGCGGGCGCGAATCGCCTCAGGTACAACGCGGGTGTGCAGCCCGGCAAGCGCCAGGATCGCTAGCTTGGCACGGGCGTCGCCGCCGTCCAGATCCTCCGAAGCGTCGGCTTCGGCGTATCCACGCGCCTGCGCTTCTTCGAGCGCCTCGCTGAAGGGGATCCGCGCGTTCTCGATCCGGCTGAGAATGTAGTTGCAGGTGCCGTTCAAAATGCCGGCGATTCCCGTGAGCCGGTCACCGCAGAGCCCGGTGCGCAGCGCGGGAAGCACCGGTACTCCCCCTGCCACCGAGGCGCCGAACTCAAGCTGACATCGGTGGCTCGCCGCCAGTTGCAGAAGGTCCGGGCCATGCCGTGCGATCAGTTGTTTGTTGGCGGTGACCACGGACTTGCCCGCCTCGAGCGCACGGCGCACGATCTCTTCCGCGGGATGCAGGCCCCCAATCAACTCAATCACGATCTGGACATCAGAAGAAAGCACGACCTGCGGATCGTCGGTCCACACGACGTCACTCGGGACCCAGGACTGCTTTTTTCTTTCTACATTGCGATTGCAGATGTGAGTGAGGCGTAACGATCCATCTCCGCTCTCGCAGAGAATTTTAGCCACGGCAGTGCCAACGGTTCCGAAACCGATCAAGGCAACGCGGCAAGCCGAGGCGCTCCTGCTCTCGTGGCCGGCCTTTGCGGTCGTTTTGTTGGGCGTTCTCGTCACGGTGTTCGTCCGACAACGAAAATGAATTCTCTATCATACGTGGCGCGATTCGTTTTCGTGAACTGGTGATCGCGGTGGTCAGGCGGCGCAACAGGCGTAAATCGCATCAAAGTTGGTAATATGGTCCTTCCTTGCCACGACGAAGTATCGGCGGGAGGATCGCGGACTCGCTCTTTTCCGGGCGCCTCTGCATCCGTGCGCACAGTCCGCAAGCAACGGGTAGCCTGAGGAGAAGGAATGATTCGAAAGTTCGCGGCGGTTTCCGCTTTCAGGATTGCACTGGGGGCGATGTTGGTGACAATTCTGGCGGGAGCGCAAACGGCTGGTGCTCAGACTCAACCACCCGCTCAACCATCCGACCAAACCCAGGCTCAACCGGCCGATCAGCAGCCTCAACAGAGTCAGTCCCAGCAACCCTCCCAGCCGCAAGCGCAGCCGCAACAGCAACCCGAGAATCAGCCATCCGTCCAGGAACCGCAGATCGAGACTGCGGCGCAGCGCAGGGCCAGAGAGCGCGCGTTCAAGAAGTGGAATTTCAACGTTGGCGGCGGAGCGAGCACCAACAGCGGAACCACAAAGACTTTTGTCCGCGGCGGCGGCGGCGTAGTGGCTGCGGGCGCGGCGCGCAATTACAGCCGCTACTTCGGACTTCGCCTCGATGTGGAATGGGACAACTTGCCCTTGCGCGGTTCCGCGCTCGACCTGGCCCAGGCTCCGAGCGCGAACAACCATGCCTACACCGCGATGGCCGACCTATTGTTCAATCTTCCAGTCACGAAGTTGTGGAGCGGATATGTCGTGGTTGGGCCTGCTTTCGTCTATCGCAGAGGGAAAATCAGCTCCTCGCAGGCTGTCCCGGGAGCGACCTGTAATTCTTTCTGGACCTGGTGGGGAACATGCTACGCCGACAGCCTGCCTCTGGACGGAAAGTTTCTCTCCGAGAGCCAGACTGAGTTCGGCGAAAATTTCGGCGGAGGCGTGGCGCGCAAGGTCCATGGTCTCGAGATCTACGGCGAGTACCGCATCGTGCACGGATCTCGCTGGAACCGCACTACCGACTTTCGCCCAATCACAGTCGGCGTGCGCTGGTGATGTTAGTCTTACTCAGGATTTGTGCGGTAGGTCCACAGATCGGCTGTCAGCTTTTGCAATTGCACGAACGACGACGCGAACGCAGACTGCGCGACTGAAGCTCCGGAATTCGCCTCTCGCACCGCGGACTCCACGAGATGATGCTCTGGCGCCAATGAACATGCGGGATCGGTCACGTTGGCGTCTCCAGCGAGCAAGAAGGCCTGACAACGGCAGCCGCCGAAATCCTCGCTGCGCCGCTCGCAGCCGCGGCAGGGTTCCGGCATCCAGTCCTCGCCGCGAAAACGGCGAAACGATGGTGATTCCCGCCAGATCCATTCCAAAGATTTCTCCCGCACATTTTCGAACGACAGGCCGGGCAGGACTTCGGCCGCGTGGCAGGGCAGCGCTTTGCCGGCAGGATTGATGAGCATCAACCTGCGCCCCCAGCCTCCCATGCAAGCCTTGGGATATTTCGCGTAATAGTCCGGCACGACGGAATCGACGCGAATCTGGCCTGCGAAACGCTTTTCCGCCTCGGCTACAATCGCGACCGCTTTCTCGAGCTGCGCGTGCGTGGGCATCAACGCGGCACGGTTGGCGAGCGCCCATCCGTAGTACTGGGTGTGGGCGATCTCAACTCGCTCAGGGCTGAGTTGCTCGATGAACGCAATCATTTCTTCCAAATGGTCGAGATTTTGGCGGTGCACGACCAGGTTTACGGTGAAGGCGATCTTGTAGCGCCGAACCGCGTGGGCCAGCTCAATCTTGTGGGCGTGCGACTTTGCGCCGGCGATCCGGTTGGCGGAGTCCTCGCGCGAATCCTGAAAGCTGATCTGGATGTGGTCGAGGCCAGCGTCGACCAGAGTTTTCAGCCGCGCTTCGTTCAATCCGATTCCCGATGTTATGAGGTTCGTATATAGCCCAGCCTTGTGTGCAACAGCGATGAGTTCGGCGAGGTCCGTGCGCGCCAGCGGCTCTCCGCCGGTGAAGTGCGCATGCAGCATCCCCAGCTTGCCCGACTGCTCGAAGACGCTTGCCCACTCTTCGGTCGAGAGCTCCGATTGCGCGCCCGCCAGCTGCATCGGATTGGAGCAATATACGCAGTGCAGGGGGCAACGGTGCGTGATTTCGGCGATGAGGGCGAGAGGACCAGAAAGCATTGGGTGATTGAGCGATTGAGTCATTAAGTCATTGAAATCTGAGCGATTGAGTCATTGAAATCCGAGGCCGATCCAACATTTTGCTCTTCAATCACTCAATCACAAGTGACTGAATGACTCAATTCCTAGTAATCCACGATCCTTTTCTTCTGCAGCTGCTCGAGAAACGTGCTGATCTCGGCGCGAATCTTCTCGGGATCGGTCGTTCCAAATTCCTTCTGTAACTCGGCGATGATCTCGCCGAAGGTGCGCTGTCCATCGCAGCGCTCGAGCACCTGCCTTCCCGTGCCTTGAAGCTTGATGGCGCCTTCCGGAAAAAGAATCATGCGATTCTCGTCAGTTCCTGTCTTGGCTGGAGCCCAGCGGCATCCGGCGGCCAGACGCGGCTGGCTGGAATCGAGCGGCGGAGCCATGGTCAGGCTCCCTCTGCAATGCGGAACGCCCCCGGCGGCGGCCAGCCCGGCTGCACGTACGCGAAGTAGAGCGCGTCCAGCTGCGCCCACAGAATGTCGCACTTGTCGCGCAGCGCCTGGATGACCAATTCCTGCTCGGCCCGGGTCTTCGCGTTCTCGTAAACGTACGCCGTGGCGTATTTGGAGTCCTCGGGCGCCTGATACATGCGAGCTTCGAAGTAATCCAGACCGCCCGAAAGCCACGGATAATGGTGGCGCAGCTTTTCCACGCGCAGCGAAATCAGGTTGGGCGAAAACAATTCGGTCAGCGACGATGCCACTGCTTCGAGCAGGCTGCGGCTGCGCACGATGTTGAGGTATTCGTTGACGGCGAACCGCGTCGCCGGCAGGATGCCCGTTCCCGCGCGCACCTGCTCTGCGTCTAATCCGGTGGCCTCCGCCAGTTTCAGCCAGCGCTTGATGCCGCCTTCGTTCTTGCTCGTACCGTCGCCGTCGTGGTCGACCACGCGCTTGCGCCACGCGCGGCGGAACGCCGGATCAGGCCCGCGCGAGAGAATAATCGAGTCTTTGATCGGGATGATGCTCTGGTAGTAGTAGCGGTTCAGCGCCCAGGCCTGCAGCTGCCCGCGGCTGAGGCGCCCTTCGTGCATCATCAGATGGAACGGGTGCTTGTGGTGATAGCGTTCCTCGCCGACTGCACGCAGCGCGGCGCGCAATTCGTCAAAAGTAAGCAGACTCGAGTTTTCCTCGACCGACTTTTCTAGATTTCGAGCTGCCATCCATCCTCCGCGATCTCCCAGCCCGCCTCGCGTACCTGGCGAAACTCAGGACCGGCTTCATTCAGCATGGGATTCGTGTTGTTAATGTGCACATAGATTTTACGTGGCCGGTGCAGTTGCGCCAATCGTACGAGAGTGCCACTTTCGGACGACACCGTCACGTGCCCCATGTCATTGGCTGTTTGTCCGCTGCCCTGAATGTTGATGAGTTCATCCTGGCTCCAGAATGTGCCATCGAAAAGCAGCACGTCGCAGGCGTCGAGTTGCTTGAGCAAGCTGGGATCGATTCGCGGAACCGCCGGCATGAACCCGAGGCGCTTGCCGGAAGGAGAATCGATGACGAGGCCAAGCGATGCCTCCAGTGGATGGAGTTGCGACCGCCGCGGCGGCGAAACATAGGCGGGAAAATGCGTGCCGAACGGGAGCGAGCGGCAGCGCAATCCGGAATCTTCGCATGACGGCGTCAGCAAGGGAAATTGTGCTCCGGGCGCGAACTCGATCCATGTCACCTGATTGGGAACGCGCTGCAGCATGGCGAACATGGAATTGTCCTTGGTCAGAATGCGGCGAATAGATTTGGTGGCATGCACGCGCAGCGGCTGCAATTCGCGCAGCAGGAGGAGTCCGAGAACATGGTCGAGATCGGCGTTGGCGAGCACAACGCCGGCGATGGGCGATTGCCGCACGGTTTTTTCGCCGGCCTGCGGACGCGCATGCAGCTCAGGCGTGGCTTCAATCTGCCCGCGGAGGTCGGGCGACGCCCCCAGCAGAAACCACGACTTGCCATCGGCACTGACGGCGACCTGGGTCTGCGTGCGGGCCTTACCGCGAAACGTGCCCGCGCGCAGCGCGCTGCAGTTGGCGCAGGCGCAATTCCACTGCGGAAATCCGCCACCGGCCGCCGAGCCCAGAATCTTCACCTGCATCTTAGCGAGTGTACAACCGCGTGCGAGTTGCCGATCTCGCAGTGATTACTTTTTGAGAACTCAACGCATCCACTAACCCGCATGCCCCGTCGATCAACTCGGAGGGCGATTTGCATTGCACAATTCACGGTGCAAGGGCGGGATAGCAGGAATCTGCAACTTTTGACGACACCGGTGCAAGAAAAGTGAAATGTCGTGCAGGTATTTTCTGCACAAAGCGCGATTTTCATTGCGTCCCAAACGGGGCCCGGGCCATACTCTGAATGCACGTCGGGCGCCTTCCCCGCTCTCCTCCAGCTTGTCCTATTTTCTTTGTAACCACTCCAGAACCCTGCGCCTGAAGCTGAGACCGAGCACACGTCCGCGGTCTGTAAAATCACTTTCATGTTTTACGTCCGCACTCTGGGGTGGTTGGCGTGCGTGGTTTATTCGACGATCCCGTCGTTCTGGCTGATGGTGCATCCGCGGGCACATGTGTGGCGAGAAAAAGAAAAATCGCCCTTCCGCGTGCTGGTCCCGGCCTGGATCGTGATGTGGTTTGGCATGGGTGCGCTGACCGAACCTTGGCGCGACTTCGCGCCCTATTCAACCTGGTGGAGTTGGCTTCCGGCGGCGGCGCTGTTCGCCTTGGGGATGTTCGTCTATTCGCACGCAAGCGCACACTTCAGCCTGGCCCAACTCGGTGGCCTGCCCGAAGTTCGTCGCGGGCACCACGATGACCGGCTCGTGACGACGGGGATTCGAGCGCGGGTGCGGCATCCGGTGTATCTGGGACATTTGTGCGAGATGCTGGCCTGGAGCGTGGGGACGGGGCTGGTGGTGTGCTGGGGGCTGACTGTGTTCGCCGTCCTCACCGGCGCTGCGATGATCCGGATGGAGGATGCGGAATTGGAGAGAAGATTCGGAGAGGAGTTTCGGAGATATCGAAGCAAGGTCCCTGCAGTGTTTCCCCGCGCGACAGTTCAGGACAAGCGCCCTCGACTTTTCAGTGATGGAGTCGTGGTCCGCCATGAATCCCAGGGTAAGCAGATATTCAACATTCTGGTTGCAGATCTTTTTTGCATCGGAGAGTACACAAATGCGAACGGTCCTTGGCTGGATGATTATTTCCTGGTTTTCGGAGCTAAGAGTGGTCTCTGGTATGAGGCGTCCTTCTACTCAGACGGACGTGAAGAAACGATTGAAGCCATTGGAAGGGCCCTCGGCTGTGACTTGCGCTTTGGGCTAGCACCCTCAACTGCACTCGCCAGCCGAATTCTCTGGCCGAAGGAATTGGAGGGGCACCCGCTTTATGTCGGTAAGAGCCTGAATCCGGAAGTGAAGCGGCTCGCTGAGTCGCGCCAGCTATAATCCGTTTTTGGCTGAAAGCTGATCGCTGACGGCTGAAAGCTCTTCGATGAGATTCGAACTTAAGCCGTTTGCGCGGCGTCTGAGCCGCGCGGCGAAATCCCGAGTGAAACGAAGGCTCTCTCGATGAGATTTGAACTCTTCATCGCTCGACGATATCTGCGCGCCAAACGGCGGCAGGCGTTTATCGGCATCATTACTGGCATCTCGATTGCGGGCGTGGCTGCGGGCGTGGCCTCGCTCGTTATCGCGCTGGCCATCAACAACGGATTTCGCCAGGACCTGCAACAGCGCCTGCTGGGCTCGACTTCGCACATCAGCCTGCTGCGCGTGTCCGACGATGGCATCAAAGATTGGCCCGCGCTCTTGGATCGCCTGTCGAAGCAACCGCACGTTGTTGCGGCCGCGCCGGCGATCTTTGAGCAAGTTCTGATCTCGCGCGGGCCGCGGGCACGCGGGGCCGTGCTGAAGGGCATGATTCCGAAGTATGAGCGAAGAGTCGGCGATCTCCTCAACTCGGTGAAGGAAGGATCGGCCGCGGCGCTGGAGGAGAGCGGCGAAAATTCCCACGTCTCGCAAAACCAGCGAGACGTGGGGCACCCGGCGGGCAGAAGTGAGGCGCTCGCTCCGCTCGCGGGGCGGACGAATGCGTCCGCCCCTACAGAATCTCCCGATTCCCTGGCCGCCGTCCACGAGCGCGTCGCCGCCATGCCGCCGATCGTCCTCGGCCGGGACATGGCTGACAACCTGGGCGCGACCGTCGGATCGGTGGTGCTGGTGACGAGCCCGCAAGGCGAACTCACCCCGTTCGGCATGGTGCCCAAGTACAGCCGGTTCCGCGTAGTGGGAATCTTCAACTCCGGTTTTTTCGACTATGACTCCAGTTGGGCCTTCGCGCGCCTGTCGGACGCGCAACAATTGTTCGGCCTCGGTGATCTGGTTTCCGTAATCGAATTCAAGGTGGATGACATTTACCAGGCGGGCGCCGTCTCGCGTCAACTGGAAGAGGCTGCCGGCAAGGGCTTTATGGCCACCAACTGGATGGAGCAGAACAAGGCTCTCTTCCGCGCGCTGCGTCTGGAGCGCGTAGTCACGTTCATCACCATCGGTCTGATCGTATTCGTGGCCGCGCTGAACATTCTCATCAGCCTGATCATGATGGTCATGGAAAAGACCAAGGACATTGCCGTCCTGATGTCGATGGGCACACGCCAGGCGCAGGTGCGCAATGTGTTCATCGCGCAGGGAGTGCTGATCGGCGTGATCGGCACCGTGATCGGACTGGCCGTCGGCTACGCCATCTCGTATGCGGGCGGTCACTACCACGTCATTTCTTTGTCGCCCGAGGTCTATTCCATCGATTACGTGCCGTTTGCGCCGCGCGTGAGCGACGGCATTATAGTGGCGCTGGTGGCCGTGGGCATTTCGTTTGTGGCAACGCTGTATCCGTCGTGGTCGGCGTCGCGGATTTTGCCGGCGGAGGCGCTGCGCTATGAGTAGAGAATAGGCCGCACCCGTAATCCGAGCACACAACTACCGTGATCTGAGTCACATGACGGGAATCTGGTTCGGAGTAAAGTTTTTCACGGTCAGAATTTCGGGATGGGAAAGTTGGGCCATTGCAGGCTGCCCCGAAATCCGGCAGAAGTACGGAAGCCATAAATCTTGCGCCAGCACAGTGGTAGCTGGGCGCTCTGGAACGGAAGAGAGACCGCTTGCATCTAATCGAGCAAGAGTTGTTGAGAGTTGAAAACCTGAAGAAGGTTTTCCGGTCCGGCGAAGCGGACCTGGTGCTCTTTGAGAATTTGTCGTTTCGAGTGAAGCGGGGCGAAATGCTGGCCATCGTGGGCGAATCGGGAGCGGGCAAGAGTACCTTGCTGCATATCCTGAGCGCTCTTGATCGTGCCTCCGCCGGTGACGTATACTGCGCCAACTTGCAACTGAATTCGTTGTCGCAGGACGAGGCTGCGGACTTTCGCAATCGAGAAACCGGCTTCGTTTGGCAATTCCACTACCTGCTGCCGGAGTTTACGGCGGCAGAAAACGTTGCCATGCCTTTGCTGTTGCGGGGCCAAACATGGCAGCAGGCCGGACCCGAGGCTTTACGCTGGCTGCGTGAGGTCGGATTGGAGCAACGCGCGCATCATCGCTCCGGCGAACTGTCAGGCGGCGAGCAGCAGAGAGTGGCTCTGGCCCGGGCACTGATTACGCGGCCAAGGTTGCTGTTGGCCGATGAGCCGACGGGCGACCTGGACGGTCACACGGCGGAAGCGGTTTTCTCTTTGATTGCGCGATTGCATCGCGAACACCAGCTCACTTCACTCATCGCAACGCATAACTTGTCATTCGCCCGCCGTTGCCATCGTGTATTGCGGTTGCAGGCGGGCCGCGCGGAGGAGATTTCGCCGGAATCGCTGCCGTCGTAACGGATTGCCAGCGCAGGATTGGTAAGACTAAGTGCAAGAAATTGGCCCGCGGAGGTGAGCGACATTCAAGGTCGCAGGAACTGCAGGCAGTTCCTTCGGTAACGTGATCAAAGGTTTACACGGTCGTTTTCTTCGCTTGGGATTCCAGGCCCTTTGATTGCATAATGTAAAGATAACGATAGACCGATGGATTAAGGTTGGACGGGTTCCAGGTTCGGTAGGGTCGGGCAGGAAGGTTCTTCTCGGCCAGGAAGGTCAGGGGGAAGGGCATTATGTTCGAACGGTATACGGAGAAAGCCAGGCGCGTCATCTTTTTCGCCCGCTACGAAGCCAGCCAGTTCGGCTCGCCTTACATCGAGACTGAGCATCTGCTTCTGGGGCTCTTGCGCGAAGACAAAGCCCTGACCAACCGTTTTCTGCGCTCCCATGCCTCGGTCGAATCCATCCGCAAGCAGATCGAAGGGCACACCACGATTCGCGAGAAAGTCTCGACCTCGGTCGATCTGCCGCTCTCGAATGAATGCAAGCGCGTGCTGGCCTATGCGGCAGAGGAAGCCGAGCGGCTGTCGCACCGCCACATTGGAACTGAACACCTTTTATTGGGACTGCTGCGCGAAGAGAAGTGCTTCGCCGCCGAAATTCTGCACGAGCGCGGCCTGCGCCTCTCGACCATCCGCGAAGAACTGGCCCGCAGCACGCAGGAGAAAGCGCAGCCGCAGCGCCAGCGCGAATCGTCGCTGCTGAGCGAATTCTCCCGCGACCTGACGCAGGCGGCCATGGACAGCCAACTGGATCCGCTGGTCGGCCGCGAGGGCGAAGTCGACCGGGTCATCCAGATTCTTTGTCGCCGCACCAAGAACAATCCGGTGCTTATCGGCGAGCCGGGCGTGGGCAAGACCGCCATCGTGGAAGGACTGGCGCAGCGCATCGCCGACGGGGAAGTTCCGTCGTTCCTGTCCGACAAGCGCATTCTCGCTCTCGATCTTTCGCTCATCGTCGCCGGAACCAAGTACCGCGGCCAGTTCGAGGAGCGCCTGAAAACCATCATGAAGGAGCTGATGGAATCGCAGAATTCCATCATCTTCATCGATGAGTTGCACACGCTGGTCGGTGCCGGCTCTGCGGAAGGCTCTCTCGATGCCGCGAATATTCTGAAGCCGGCACTATCGCGCGGCGAGATCCAGTGCATTGGAGCGACCACGCCGGGCGAATATCGCAAATCGATCGAGAAGGATCGTTCACTCGAGCGCCGTTTCCAGGCGGTGAAAGTTCCGCCGCCGTCGGAAACCGACGCGATCAAGATCCTGTTCGGCATCAAGGACCGCTACGAGAAGTTCCACGCCGTCACCTACACCGACGACGCGATCAATTTCGCGGTTTCGCACTCGAACCGCTACATCCCGGACCGCTTCCTGCCCGACAAGGCCATCGACCTGGTCGACGAAGCCGGCGCCCGCGTCAAGCTGCGCCAGACATCGCTGCCGGAAGAGATCACCGAGGTGCAGAAGCGCATCAAGTTCATCGTGCACCGCATGGAAAACGCCATCGCGAACCACGAGTTCGAGAAGGCGCGTTTCTACTCCGACGAAGAGCGCAAAGAGCGCGAAAACCTGCGCGCCCTGCGCGAGAAGTATCACCTCGACGAGTCTTCGACGGGCGTGGTGAACCGGGAGGATATCGAAGAAGTGGTTTCGCGCTGGACGGGCGTGCCCATCACCTCGATCAAAGAAGAAGAGACGCAGAAGCTGCTGCGCATCGAGGAAGAACTGCACAAGCGCATCATCTCGCAGGATAAGTCCATCAGCGCGCTGGCGCGGGCCATCCGCCGCTCGCGCGCCGGCCTGAAGAATCCGAACCGGCCCATCGGCTCCTTCCTGTTCCTCGGACCGACGGGCGTCGGCAAGACGGAAGTCGCCCGCACGCTGGCGCAGTTCATGTTCGGCACCGAAAAAGCTCTGGTGCGTTTCGATATGTCCGAGTTCATGGAGAAACATTCGGTCTCGAAGCTGATCGGCTCGCCTCCTGGATACGTCGGTTACGAAGAGGGCGGCCAGCTCACCGAGCGTGTGAAGCGCGCTCCTTATTCAGTCGTGCTGCTGGACGAAATCGAGAAAGCCCACCCGGATGTCTTCAACATCCTGCTGCAGGTTTTTGAAGATGGCCAGTTGACCGACGGCCTGGGCAACACGGTCGACTTCAAGAACACGATCATCATCATGACGTCGAACATCGGAGCGCGGCACCTGCAGAAGCGCGAGGGCCTCGGCTTCCAGTCGACGAAAGAAGAGATGATTTCCGAGAAGGTCGAAGACCTGGTCAAGAACGAAGTCAAGCGCACGTTCAATCCCGAGTTCCTGAACCGGCTGGACGAGATCATCCTGTTCAACGCCCTGGGCGAGAGCGACCTGATCCAGATTCTCGAGCTCATGGTGACGCAGCTCAACGCGAACCTGGCACAGAAGTCGATCACCGTGACGGTGGCCGATGACGCGAAGAAGTGGATTCTGAACCAGACGCTCACCGACCGCAGCTACGGCGCGCGTCCGTTGCGCCGCGCGCTGCAGAAGTACATCGAAGACCCGCTGTCGGAGGCGCTGATTCAGGGCACCATCACCACGCGCCCCGCCTTCATCGAGGTTTTCCTCGAAGACAACAAGCTCTTCTACCGCCCGGTCGATTCCGAGAAGGCGGAAGGGGTGCTGTTGTACGAGAACTAGGAAGGAACGTGTGGGACCGGGTCTTTGACCCGGTCCGGCCCAGCGCAGCTCGACAGAATTTTCAGCCGTCAGCCAAAAGCTGGCGGCTTTTTGCTTTTAGTTCGTGTAAGGGCGGACGCATTCGTCCGCCCCGCGAGCAAAGCGAGCATGTCTGCAGTTTAGAGCGACCCAACAATCTCTCCGCTCACCCGCTGCGTCCATTGCGCGCTTCGCACGCAACCCCGGACGAATGCGTCCGGGGCTACACAATCTTTGCGACTGTCTGCCTGGCACGGAATCTGTAAAGCAATACGCGGTACGGGAGATACCATGCATAAAGTCAACATCGCCGAAAAATTCTCCAAAATCAGCGAATACTGGAAGCCCTATGTCGGCGCCGAACTCAACGGCCAGATGGTGAAGTTCGACAAGATCAAGGGCGAATTCGTCTGGCATCACCACGACCACGAGGACGAACTCTTCCTCGTGGTCAAGGGCCGTTTCCGCATGGACTATCGGGAAAAGGACGCGGACGGCGCTCTGCGCGACCGGCATGAGTGGATTGAAGAGGGCGAATTCATCGTCGTCCCGCGCGGCGTCGAGCACCGCCCTGTCGCCGACGAAGAGTGCTGGTTTCTGCTCTTCGAACCCGCTTCCACGCTCAATACCGGCAACGTGAAGAATGAGCGCACGATCGAGCAGCTGCAATACGTCTAAATCGGGTTTGCACCGCCGCTGCCGCGCTGATTCGACCGCGATGGCTTGACCGCGCTGCGTCGCGTCTACAATGGGATAAATGCAAGTCACCGTCTACTCCTCTTTCTGGTGCCCCGACTGCCGCGAGGCCAAACGGTTCCTCGACAAATACAACATTCCTTACAGGAACATCGACATTGAGACAACTCCCGGCGCCGCGGACGAAGTCCTGAAGCACACCGGCAAGCGGGCCGTTCCGCAGTTTGTGATTGATGGCGAATGGGTGCAGCCCTACCGCCTCGGCGAAGGCTTCCTCTACAAGGAAATGGAGAAGCGGCTCCGCATCCAGAAGCCCTGAGCCTGTACCGGCCCAAATACTCTCTCGTACATCCCCTTCAGTACCGTGGAAAACCCGCGCCAGACGGGCCAAGATACCGGACAGGCGAAGATAGGCGAAGCCTTCAGTCCCAGCGACTCTCCCCGCCGCAAGAGACTGAAACGCAATGACTTGGATCACGTTGCGAGGACGCCACTTCGACAAGCACCGCTTCGACACACATGGCCGAAATCAAAGACGAAAAGAACATCGAATCTCAAGTCCCCGGCCAAGTTCCTCCGGCGCCCGAGTCGAGCCCGGTGTGCGAGAGCTGGCAGCAGATCCTGCAGGGCGTGCTGGGCGTGATGATGCTGGTGGGCGCGATGGCCATGGTGCACTATTACGCTCCTACCGCGACCCAGGGAGCGCCGCCGGATGATCTGGAGAAGCAAGTTCACGCGCTGACCGCGCAGGTGGAGCAACTCAAGCAAGAGCAGGCGATGCCGGCGGTGGTGCTGAACCGCTATCGCAACTCGATCGGATACATCTACGGCGTGTACCAGGTGGGCTTTGCCAACCAGCGCCCCGCGATTCGCGCACGCGTCTCGGGCACGGGATTCTTGGTCGGCGAGGGCCTGCTCGCTACGAACCGCCACGTGGCCGAACCGTGGTATGGAGACTCCGAGGCAGAAAAACTGATCAGCGAAGGCGCTTCGGCAACGATTGAAAGTCTGGTGATATTTTTCCCGGGATCGCCCACGCCGGTGAACTTGTCCCCTGCGGCCGTCTCGAAGACTTCTGATCTAGCGCTGCTACGCGCTGAGAATTTAGAGCAAGTTCGCGGACTTCCCGTGCTGCCCTTGGCCAAGTCGCCCAGCTTCCCTGGCGAGCACGTCACGGTGATCGGATATCCGATGGGGATTGCGGGCATGGTGGCCAAGTCTCCGCCGAGCATTTATGAACGGCTGGCCCTCCGCCATAACGACATCAGCGCGGCGAGCGAACTCGCGGCGCTGTCTCTAATCCGCCCTTCGGCGACCTGGGGACACCTGGGCGACGTGGTCGGCGACAAGCTCATCTACGACGCACCGACCGCGCACGGCGGAAGTGGCGGGCCGGTTTTCAACTCCAAGGGAGAAGTGATCGGCGTCAACTCCGCCTACATGGACGGATTCTCCGGCGGCACGCTTGGCGTCTCGGTCGAGTCCCTGCGGCCGTTGCTGCAGGAAGCGCAGAAGGCGCACTAGGGACTATCTTCCAGCGATGCTTACGGCAGCGGCTGATTCTTTGCCCGCGTCAATGAGATCCCGGTAGGGATACCACTTACGTGGCACCCCCCGGACGGACCCGGACGGGCGCTCATTAGCGCATCCGGTTCTTATCTCGGATGAGTAGCGGCGAAGCGCACTACGGGATAAGGATGGAGCACGCGGGGCCGAGGGAGCCACCGTTCGCCCAGCCCAAGCATCTGTTTCCAGGGCAGACG
>JASHPH010000101.1 GCA_030038255.1 Candidatus Sulfotelmatobacter sp.
GCACAGGTGTGTGCGCGTGCGATGGAGCGATCCGCGGGGCACTGTCGATACGGCGATTTGGACAAAGCCTACTAAGAGTCTATGGGTATTGAATGGTTTTGCCGTGGGGCAGCAAGGGGAAAAGGCAGTGTTGCGTGAGGCGCTTGAAGGACGAGGAGGTGCTTGACTGGTGGATTTCGACGGGACGAACACGACCGGGCCGGGTCTTTCGACCTTCGACCTCGACTTTCCTGTTTCTCAGCAGGGTGTTTCCGGGCCCCTGCTGAGCTGTCGGCAATTCGGAACTGGCCTGCTGCTGGCGATAAGGACGTTTCAGAGTCACAGCGTGCCGTGAGCACAATCACGACGTTTCCAAGGAAACGTCCTTAGCATTCAAACGGAAGTTTCTTATAGGCTGCGCACATCTCCCGCGTCAAGGCCGACACTCTGACATTCCAAGTCCAACGCGGGAGCGGAAGTGTATTGTCCGCAGCGCGGGAAGAGGATCCTTATGCTTGAAACCAAACTCAGCGTCGCCTTCTACGGACATGTCCGCCAGTATCACAACATGAGGACAGAGATCGACGCCAACATCCGTGAAGTGTTGGAAAGTGGCCAATACGTGATGGGCCCCATGCTGCAACGGTTCGAAAACGAGCTGGCAGACTTTCACGGAACGAAATACGCGATCGGGGTGGGAAACGGAACCGATGCCCTCTGGCTCACTTTCAAAGCCCTGGGAATCGGTCGTGGTGACGAGTGCATTACTACGACCAATACGTTCTTCGCCACCGCAGAAGCCATCTGGATCGCGGGCGCGACGGTTGTGTTCGTAGATTCCGATGCGCGTACCAACTGCATCGACCCCGCTAGAATCGAGGCAGCGATCACGCCGCATACCAAAGCCATTGTGCCTGTCCACCTTTATGGCCAGTGCGCCGACATGAAGGCCATTCGCAAGATTGCGGACAAGTATCATTTGCTGGTAATCGAAGACAATGCTCAAGCCATCGGTGCACACGGGGACGGCTTCAGGATCGCCGAACTCAGCAACGCTGCTACCCTTAGCTTCATCACCCAGAAGAATCTGGGCACATTCGGCGATGGCGGTGCGATCGTCACCAATGACACTCAAATTGACCGCATCGTCCGGCGGCTGCGCAACCACGGCTCAGACAAACGATCCTGCCACAGCCCCGGATATAACAGCCGGTTGGACGATCTGCATGCTGGAGTGCTCAGCGCGAAGCTAAAGTACATCGAGGAATGGACCGAACTCAGAAGAGCGTGGGCTGGTCGTTACAGTGCAGGCCTGGCAGCCGCGCGCAATATCACCCTCCCCTACGAGGCTCCCGGCTACCGTCATGTTTATCACCTCTATGTAATCGAGACGAAGCGGCCTGAGCACCGCGACCCCCTCCTCCAGTTCCTGAATGACGAAGGGATCGACGCAAAGTGCCACTATCCGATCGCGATTCACCAACAAGAGGGATTTCCCTGGGCCCACGAAGCTCGAATCGTTGGGACGATCACAAACTCGGAACGAAATGCAGCAGGCTGCATTTCACTTCCCATGTTCCCTGAGTTGACTAAGGAGGAAGTGGACTACACGGTCGACAGGATTCTTGAATGGGACAGGAGGGCGGGATGAACTACAAATATCGGGTTGTTGTGGTGGGCATGGGGAAGAGGGGGATGCACCACGCTCTTGCGTTTCAAACAAACGGACGCTTCGAAGTGGCGGGCATCTGCGACATCGATCCAGTCCGTTTGGACGCGGCGGCGGCCAGATTGTCCGATTGTGTCAAGGGCACGGATGCGCTTCAAGTTGCCTCAGTTATCAAGCCTGATGTTTTCTGCTTTTGCACACTCCCGAATCTTCGCAGCGAGATGATCCGCATCGGCATCGAATGCGGCGCGCGACTGATTGCATTCGAGAAACCGGTGGCACTAAACAGCCGCGAGGGCATGAAGATCAGGAAGATGCTGACGGCCAGCAGCGTCAAAGCCGTGGTCAGTCACCAGCAGCGCTACGGCGAGCACTACCGCAAGGTAAGAGAAATCATCGATAGTGGCGCGCTCGGGAGAGTACACACTGTCTACGGAACCGCGACGGCGTGGATGATGCACAATCTGTCGCACCTTATCGATTACATGCGCTGGTACAACGGCAATGCGGAGGCATGCTGGGTAATGGGGCAGGCAGCAGGGGGCGGTAAGCTGTCTGATTTGCATCCCTCGCCCGATTACATCGCCGGCTTCATCCACTTCGCGAATGACGTGCGCGGAGTCGTCGAGTGCGGGGCAGGTGCCCCGGACGTACCCGAAGTTGACTACTGGTGGCGGAAGTGTCGCATCGGTGTGCAGGGTACTGATGGTTTCGCCGAAGTTCTCACGGCTGGCGGCTGGCGCGCGGCTACGAAAACCGGCGCTATGTCAGGCGGCGGCTGCATGAACTATGATCTCGACATGCCGCCTTATATCCAGGATATCGCGGACTGGCTGGATGACGACCAGAAGGTGCATCCGTGCAATTTCGAGAGTGCATATGCAGGTTTTGAAATCATGATGGCGCTCTGCCGCTCGGCCGTGGATGGAGGGCAGGTGGTGCTGCCGCTCTCAGATGCCGCCGATGAGATTGAACTGCTGAGAGCCTACCTGGCGGGCCGCAAGGTTCTGCCCTCGACTCCGGCAAACGCAAAGGAGTACTTGAGGGCCGAGGCGAACGTCGTTGGTGCCGCTTCTTAGTTGGTATATCTTCCTGCTGCATCTCGTCATGCCGCGCTCACGTCGGCATTGGCTATACCAGCACCGGCGAATCCCATGCTTTTCTGGCAACGCCATCCTATATCGCCTGGAATTAGCGGGCTAAAACGCAGTCCGGTTCCGGACAATTAGTGAGGGACGGTTCGCGGTCCCGATCAAGCTCGATGAGATCCCGGTAGGGATACCACTTACGTGGCACCCCCCGGACGGACCCGGACGGGCGCTCATTAGCGCATCCGGTTCTTATCTCGGATGAGTAGCGGCGAAGCGCACTACGGGATAAGGATGGAGCACGCGGGGCCGAGGGAGCCACCGTTCGCCCAGCCCAAGCATCTGTTTCCAGGGCAGACG
>JASHPH010000102.1 GCA_030038255.1 Candidatus Sulfotelmatobacter sp.
TCTGTTTGAAGGCGGTGGACGAATCAGCGAGGTGCTGGACCTGACGGCTCTGGACTGGTCGACGAGCCAGTTCTTGAACCAGTTTCAAGCACGGAACAAAGGGACCTTTGGAGTCCGAACGAAACGTTTCGTGGTTTCGTCGGTGACCGCGAAGCTGGTGCGGAGATACTTCGATGATGACATCGGCGGACGGCGTGCGCACGACCGGCAGGGGCTCTGCCTTGCCGATCTTAGCAAAATGGACGCTGCCGAACTGGGGGAAGTCCGATTGTTTCTAACCACGCGTGGCGGCCCGGTGAATCCGCGGAGTTTCCGGAGCGACTACTGGAATCCTGCGTTGCGAGCGGCGGGCATCGTTGCCCCGCCACACCTCGCGAGACACTGGTTCGTCACCAATGCGCTTCGAACCATCGAGCGCACAGCAAAAGATCAGAATGAAATGGTTCGCCGCAAGGCGGAACTGGTTCAGTACATGGCGTGGAAGACGGCTGAGCGGACTCTCCGGGCCTACGAACACGTGGTGCGGGATAGCGACTTCATTGATACAACCCTCAGATCCATCCACAAGGCAATGAAGCGCCGCGAGCAACAAGTCCAGAAGGACCCCAGCCTGTTGGCTCAGTTTGCGACTGTGGAATCCCAGGAGGTGAGCAAAGAGTCGGATGAGGACTTCGCAATTCTGACTGGAGCACCTGCGTGACCTCTACCGACATTGCCCTCCGCATTCAGGCCGACCTGGGCCCAACGTGGCCCAGGAACAGGCCTCTTCCTAATGAAGTTGTGGGGGAGATCTGCGAGGCGCTGTGGCAGGAGGGGATCAGTCCGAACCGTCGCATCGTGCAACAGCGACTGCCGGTGTGGAACGACCACGCATTCGGGCCTGGCGTCGTGGCATGGAGGAAGAAAAAGGGACTGCCCCAGCCGGGGACTCTTGTTCGCCACGCCCTACCCACGAACCTCGGCGAACTGGCAAAAATCATCAGCCCCGCAATCGCTCGTGCGCCCTTGACATCTTACGACCCCGCAGGCGATGGCCGCTGGCAAGTGCCCTCGGTAAGGGTCCTGGCGTACCTGGGCCGGATCGAGAACCAGTCGGTGCGCAATGCAATGGCGCTGTTTGCGCTCCTGCGGGCCGACCGGCAGCAGAAGTCCATCTACAACCAGATCGTGAACTTCGTTCGCGTTGTGCGCCACGTCATGATCGAACAGTCCGTCGAGGACATTGGCAAAGTCGACGCGAATGACCTGCTGCTTCGCATTCATGTCGGAGAGTTTGGAAAGGGTCTGTCGGAACATCAACGGCGGACGTTTCTCGGCCAGTGGGGCGCCATACGCAACGCGTTCGATGAATACGCAGAGCGATTAACGCCGGAACAACTGGAGGTGATGAGGAGCTTCTTCATCGGGCCAATCACCGACCGACGGCGGTTCATCCGCCACAAGACCTACGGCGCCTATCTTCGCGAGCAGCAGGAGCGGGTCAAGATCAAGACCGACGCAGTGCAGTCGAAGTTTTACCAGATAAGGCATGTGGCAGGAATCCGCTGCAATCAGGTGCGCCGCCTGTATGAAGCGACCCGGCAGGCTATCGCCGCGGTCGAACATGAAGATCTTCGTTGCCCCTACGAGTTCAGTTATGAAGAAACGGCGCAAACCATGGGCCCGCGAACGGTGCGGCAACGCGTCGAGTTGACGCTATGGGATTCCAACTCGTTGCGAGAGCACGCAGTAGCACTTGGCTACAGCGAGGCGCCTGCCACCAGGCTGCAGCGGCGCTGGCAGGAGGGCAGGTTTTCGCCGAAGAATCGTGGGTATTTCGTCGAGTACAACGCCACCACAAGCCTTACGAAGGGGTGCCCGGCAGAGCCTTTCTGGTTTCTTGATCTCTTCCGTCATCGGGTGTTTCGCCACCTGGATGTACGCAGCGATTGCGATCTTGCCGAACAGCGGGAGGGCTTCCATCAGCAGTGGGGATACGAAAGCAAGAGCGCCTGGGCAGACGGTGGACTGCTGGCGTTCGGAGCCACCGACTTCCGGCCCATTGATTTCCTCCAACACCGCGAAGGACACGAGTTCCTCCCCTATGAAGGCATCTATGCAGCTTGCATGTTCGGCGGGCTGGTGGTTCGCATGGGAACGATTACCGGCGCGCGCATCGGCGAGATCATGCAGATCGCACAAAGCCGGTACTGCTTCAAGCAGTTGGAGAACGTAGGCCCTAAGAGGGCCACCCGCTGGTTACTTCGGCTGGTGCCGAAAGGAAGGAGCAAGCGCGAGGACTATTTCATCGATGAGGACACCAAGCGTCACCTGGTCGCGTTGATTCGCTTTCAATGTGAGAAGTGGGGCGGCCCCCTGATGCCCATCGTGAGTATAGAAGATGACAAGCGACCGCCGGATCGGTACGTCCTGCAGTGGAATGGCCGCGGCCTTCGCTTGCACGTGCTAAATACATTTATTCGGTTCCTTCTCCATGGCCTCGTCTTGCGCTCGTTCGACGGCAATGTGGTTCAGCTGAGTTCGCACCTGCTGCGGCACTCGTTTGCGACCGAGCTGGCTGACCTGAATACGCCGGTCGAGGTCATTGCCAAATTGCTTCACCAGCGCGACCGAACGGTTACGAAATACTACTCGCGGCCGACGCCCACGAAGGTGATGAGTGCGGCAGAGATGATCTTTGTGGATCGAATCGATGTGGGCGCCGAGGGTCTGCGCAGCCCTGACGAGATCGGAAAAATGCTGAAAGATGCTGAAGGCAAGGTCGGAGCGCTCACAGAGGTGTTCGGTGGAACATGCGTAGTGGCCAACATGTGCCCGGCCAAGTTCGTTTGTGTAGGGTGTGCCGGGAACGCGCCTGATCCAGCGAAGCGATATCAAATCGATCAGAAACAGGCCTGGGCCGAACAACAGCTTCAGTACTCGCGGCGGGAAAAGCTCGTCGCAGAACAAAGGCAGATGAAGCAGTTGATTGCTGACTGCAAACTGATCAAAGAAGAGATGGACCTGATCGAGGCCTTGCGGAAAGACGCGGCACAAACTGTGAGCATAGAGCATGCGGCAGCGGGATAAGAAGATGCATCCCGGTTGGCTGCAACCGCGATGGGCTCGCCAGAGACGCGATACCGCTGAGCGCGTGGAAGCAGCTGTTAGTGCACTGCAGAAGGACCGTGCCGAG
>JASHPH010000103.1 GCA_030038255.1 Candidatus Sulfotelmatobacter sp.
GCTGCTTTCGCTGGCACTGACAGGACCTGCTGGTCGGTCGCGTAATCCTTTAGCGCGCAGTTAGAGATGCTGTCGCCGGCCTTGCCCTGAATCACCGCATGCTTGGGACCGTCAACTTCATATCCCAGATGATTGGTGAGGACCTTCAACTCGCCGGCCAAGCATTGGCCTGAGAAGACGATGAGCAGACTGCAAACCAGAATCACAGAAGGATGCCGCTTCATAAGAACCTTTCCTACGTTAGTGGGGATCAGGCAACGCCATAGAGTAGGGCATTTCAGGAAGATTCTCCATCCAGAAATCAGAGCGCAGGCGGGCACGCGCGGGGAGCACGCTCACTCCACCGGCCCGATCACCTTCATCTTGTTCTCGACATGCGTGCGCTCGAAGGCACTGTTTTCGAGAGCGACCGAGACCTCGCGGTTGGACAACGAGAACGAGGTCCAAGAAATCACGCAACACCCTCATCAAGAAGTATGAGGTCGACATTGTGATCACCTATTCTGATCGTAGCAATGGACATCTGGTAAGTATCGCACCAGCATCGGCTTGTCTGTGTGTTGAGTTGACGGATGATCCATCAAAACCTGTGTGTCACTTGGGAGCGGCGATCTCGCCTGACCGAATATCCGCCGCTTCGCATCACGAATCGTTTCTGGTTCTCTCGGCGGGTCACGTACTCCAGGTTGGAGGCTTGGTTATGCGTGTAGTCGCCGTCCCGATGCGTGATCTCATGGCTAGGGGGACAGTCGCCCAGAAATGCAGCCGCAACCAGGCTGTGAACCGTGCATTTTCTTTGGAACCCGTCGCTGGACAGGCTTACGTAGAGACGCCCGTTTTTTATCTTGACGGGCTGCAGGATCTTGCTGGTTTGAGTATTGCGGATTTGCCCTTGGTCAGAGACTTGATAAATGCCGTCGTATCCGGCGATGTCGCGCCATTGTTCGGTCATACCCACTGCTCCTTGGGGGTGACCCCAAAAAGGTATACCCCACAGACTCAGTCTAGGTATCACCGACTCGCAACTACAAGATTACAAAGGTAATGGCGGAGAGGGAGGGATTCGAACCCCCGGTACCCTTTCGGGCACGCCGGTTTTCAAGACCGGAGCCATCAACCACTCGGCCACCTCTCCGGCGCGTGCTTTCGCTAGTTTACATCAGGCCTTGTGGAAGCGCTTAAGCGACAATTGCGGCGGTTACTGCGGTGTCAGCAGACCGAAGGCGCGCGAGTGGAACTCCATGACCTCGGCGAAATGAGAGAGGAAGTAAGTGATGCTGTGGTCGCCGGGGTAAGGGTGATACTCGTGCTTCACGTCTTCCTGCTCGAGTTCCCGATGCAGTGCGGCCGCACCTTTTTCAAATCCGTAATTGTCGTCCTGCCCGCAATTGAAATAGATGGCAAGCTTGCGGATCGATGCTGCGTTTCGCTTCGCCAGAACGAATGGATCATTTTCGCGCCAGTGCGCCACGGCAATCGGCCTGCCGAACACGGGGCCGAGCAGATTCGTCAGCAGCATTCCGGTCTGTGAAGCGGCGTCAAGTTCCCGAGAGGATTCCGTGATGAGCGCGGCGCTCTGTGCGCTCACGGCGGAAAATAATTCGGGGTGGGCGAAGGCGAAGCGCAACGCGCCGTATCCGCCCATGGAGACGCCACTGATCGCACGTCCCGCGCGGCCGGCGCGGACTCGGTACTTGTGCTCAATTTCCGACATAAATTCCTGCAGAAAAAAATCGCTGTAGCGCACGGTGCCGTCGGCGGAGTTGATGTAGAAGCTGCGCCGGCCCTCAGGCGCGGCGATGAGAAAGTCTCCCATCTTGTGATGTTCGCGAAGATCGTCAAGGAGGGTCCAGCCTCCGCTGTTGAACAGTGTCTGCTCGTTGTCGCCGAGGCCATGCAGAAAATAGAGCACCGGATAGCGCCGCGCGGGATGCCGGCTTGCGCCGGCATCATAGCCTGAGGGTAGATAGACGCAGTAATGAACCATGCGTTTGAGGATGCGGCTATTCAGTGCGTTGCAGTCAATGCGGCTCTGCCCAGCAGCCGAGGCGGCAAATATGACACTCAGTAAGAGCAGAAAAGCAGGAAGTCGGTAGGCGCGCTTCATTTGCCGAATATTTTGTTAACCCAGATGACTGAGCGGGTGGCGTCATTCCGGTCCGCTCACTCGTAGCGC
This sequence comes from Candidatus Sulfotelmatobacter sp., assembly GCA_030038255.1. Lineage (GTDB taxonomy): Bacteria > Acidobacteriota > Terriglobia > Terriglobales > Acidobacteriaceae > Sulfotelmatobacter. Next base: position 2,177 of record JASHPH010000103.1, read on the forward strand.
AACGCCTGCACCGGATCGAGACGAGCGGCGCGTCCCGCCGGATACAAGCCCGAAACCAGGCTCACGATTAAAGCAAACAGAATTGCCGACGCCACCAGCCACCACGGCACCGCCCAGAAATGTTCCGGCGGAAGAGACTGGCGCTTGAGGTAGGCGTTCGTGCCAAAATTGATGACCTGGCCGATCGCCCAGCCCAGGATGACTCCCACGATGCCGCCGAGAACTCCCATGGCGCCGGCTTCGGCGAAGAAGAGTTTTTTTACGTCGATATCGCTGGCGCCGATTGCCTTCATGATGCCGATCTCGCGGCGGCGCTCGAGAATGGCCATCACCAGCGTGTTCACAATTCCGATGGAAGCCACCGCGAGCGCGAGACTGCCGAAGATTCCCAGGAACATGTCGAGCACCACGAAGACCTGCCGAAGGTTGCGGGTTGCATCCAAGATTGAAAACGTGGTGAAGCCCATCTTCTTAATCGCGTCCTCAACCATTTGCACCTGCGCTGGATTCTTCACACGCACGCTGAGTGCAGCGTAAACCGGCTGGTTGCGCGCGGCACGCGAGATTTCACGCAGGTCGGTCGGCTGCATGACGTGCAGACTTTCCGCAAGCTTCAGCGGCATGAACACTTTCGCGCGAGTGGGACCACGCAGAGTTTCGGGATCGAGATCGGCGACGCCGACGATCTTGAGTTTCTGTTCGGAAGAAATGACGGAATAGGCAGCTCCGACCACGCTGTTGTCGGACGAGGCGTTGCTGGGCCGCAGCGGCACTGGTGTTGCCGGTGCAGCTGCGCGCTGCGCGTAGCGCATGACCAGCTCTTTGCCCAGAAGCGGCTTGGCCAGATCCTCGACGTTCGGTTCGGCCTCGCCCGGGGCGGTGGTCTTGCCGAGCAGTTCTTCGGCAAACGATTTCTGCAGGATCGCTTCGGCCGCGGTGTCGGAAGAAAAGAAGCTGCCTTGTAGTCCCTCGAAAGCGTCAGTCGATTTCGCCGACGAAGGCAACCCGGAAATCATGGTCAGATGCGGTTTGTCGTCGAAGCGCAGTTCTGTGGCGAAGCGGATGTCGGGATAGGCTTCGAGCACGTTCGGCAGATGTTCCATTTCCTGGCGCGCGGGTTCATCGAGCACGCGACTTTCGCCGGGCGTCGGTCCGCGGCGCTCCTCTTCGCGCTCCATGCGCAGGTCGCGACGGGAAGTGACCACGACGGTGTCGAACAAACCAGACTTCACCAGGCGGCGCGAGACCAGTTGTTGCAGGCCGATTCCGAGCGACAGCATGGCAACGAGCGACGCAACGCCGACCGAGATACCGACCGTGGTCAGCGAATTGCGCAGCATCGACTCGTGCAGATTGCGCAGGGCGAGCTCGGTAAGGTCGGGAAGCTTCATGGCCGTCCTCCAGACGAACCGGATTGTGAAGCGGCGAAGTTGGGCTCATCGCCGACCAGTTTTCCGTCGGCCAGAAAGAGCATACGCTGGGCGTAGCGTTCGGCCAAAGCGCGCTCGTGAGTCACCATCACGACCGTCATTCCCAGTTGCTGGTTGAATTCGCGAACAAAATCCATGATCTCGGTGCCGGTGTGGCTGTCGAGATTGCCGGTGGGCTCATCGGCGAGCAAGAGCTGCGGCCGATTGATCAGCGCCCGTGCCAGCGCCGCGCGCTGCTGCTCGCCGCCGGAAAGTTCGCTGGGACGATGGTTCATGCGAGCGCGCAGACCGACGCGATCCAGGGCCTCGCGCGCCAAACTCTCCCGCCGACTGCGATCCACTTCCGCGAAGCGCAACGGCAGCTCAACATTTTCCGCAACTGTCATGCTGGCGATCAGGTTGAAAGATTGAAAGACCATGCCGACAACGTGCAATCGGTACTTGGCCAATTCCTCGCGCGAAAGTTTGGCCAGATCTCGATCCTGAACGATTACGCTGCCTGATGTTGGGCGATCGAGCCCTGCAATGAGGTTCAGCACGGAAGATTTGCCGGAGCCGGAGCTGCCCAGCAACGCGACGAACTCTCCCGCAGCAATTTCGAGCGAGACGCCATCGACTGCGCGGATCAAAGTTTCGCCCATGCGGTAGTGGCGGCAGAGATTCTCGCTGCGAATGGCAGCGGTGGCGCGCGTGCTAGCGATTACTGGGGAAGTCGTCATGGTCACCTAACGGATCTCTCCCCGCAGCACACGCAAAGCGTCCGCCTTGACCTCGCCATTGCGGCTTTCAGTACCGTCGCCATTCACGATGACGGCGTCGCCTTCGCCCGGAGCGAGGAACAGATTCTCTTCCACGCCGTGCTGGCGCGTGTAGAGATCGTAGTAGCGTCCGCGCGCCGCGTAGAGCTGCGCATGCGTGCCGCGCTCGACGATGTTGCCCTGTTCCATGACCATGATCTGATCGGCCCGGCGGATGGTCGAAAGCCGGTGCGCGATGACGAACGTGGTCCGTCCCTGCATCAGGTAAGACAAGCCATGCTGAATCATTTGTTCGGACTCGGAGTCGAGACTGGAGGTTGCCTCGTCCAGGATTAAAATCCGCGGCTCAGCCAGAATGGCCCGCGCGATCGAGATGCGCTGCCGCTGCCCGCCCGAGAGCCGTACGCCTCGCTCGCCGACCACCGTGTCGTACTTGTCGGAGAACGATTCGGCGAACTCATCCACACGCGCAATGCGGCAGGCACGCATCATTTCTTCCTCGGTCGCATCGGGGCGGGAAAAAACCACGTTGTCGCGGATGGTGCCGTCGAACAGGAACGATTCCTGCAGCACGACACCCAATCGCGTGCGGTAGGAGTCCAGCCGCACCGTGCTCAGATCCACGCCATCCACGCGGATTGTGCCTCTCGTCGGCACGTAGAAAGCCGAAATCAGCCCAATCGTCGTGGACTTGCCTGAGCCCGAAGAGCCGACGAGTGCAGTGACGGTTCCCGGTTCAGAGCGGAAGGAAATGTCGCGCAGGACTTCATGATTTCCGTCGTAACTGAAGTCAACATTTTCAAATTCGACATCGCCGATGATGTCGGGCAGCGAGACTTTGCGCCGTGGGTCCTGGTCCTCGGGACGCTCGTGCATGATCTCTTGCGTGCGCTCGAGACCGGCCAGCGCCTCGGTGAGCTGCGTGCCAATCGAGACGATCTGCATGATCGGCGCGACTAGAAATACGAGCAGGAAGTTATAGGAAACGAATCCGCCCTTGGTGAGCGTGCCCGCCATAATCTGCCGCGCGCCGACATACATGGTTGCTGCGCCGACCAGGCCAAGCAGCACACTTGCGGAGAGACTCATCAGCGAAGTCGCGGTGAGAGTGCGCATCACGTTGTCCAGCAGGCGGAGCACGCCTGAGGCGAAGACTTTTTCTTCGCGTTCTTCCTGGTGATATCCCTTGACCACGCGCACGCCGCCGAGCGATTCCGTGAGCCGTCCCGTCACCTCGGCGTTGATTTTTCCCCGCTCACGAAAAATAGGCCGAATCGTAGAAAACGCTTTGTTCAAAACCAACGCAAAGGTGCTGAGCGAGCCGACAGCGATCAGCGTGAGCGGAACGCTGGTGCGCAGCAGCAACACCAGAGCGATGCAGGCAGCGACCAAGCCGCCGGCGAAATCGACGAGTCCGGTGCCCAGCAGGTTGCGAACGCCCTCCACGTCGGTCATGATGCGCGACACCAAAGCCCCGGTTTTGTTGGCGTCATAAAAAGAAACAGGCAGGCGGGAGATGTGCGCCTGAACCTGCCGGCGCAAATCGGCGATCAGGCGCTGCGCCGCTTTCGACAACAACTGGGTCAGGGAGAACGACGTCACGCCCTGCACAACAGTGGCGAGCAGCACCAGCGTCACCAGCGGAACCAGGTGTTCGATGTGACGGCGGTCCATGACGTCGTCGATGAGAAACTTCATCGAGTACGGCAGGACAAATCCGGCGAGTTTGTTAATCACCATCAGCACGAAGCCGAGCGCCAGCATGGCGCGGCGCGGGCGCATCAATTTCCAGACTTCCGGCAGAACGGCCTTCAGTCGCTGGATCTTCGGGGGTTTCGCCGCTTCTTTCGTTGGGGTACTCAATCTAGTGTTTGACTCGGTTGGGCGCGAGTTCGCTTTATTATTCTCACACATCTCCGGCTGTGACAGGCATGGCCTGGGCATTGTATGCTCGGGGCGTGCCACGACCGTCCGCCGCCGACAATTCGCCTGAACGCTCGTCGACGGTGGCATTGTCCGTGGGCCTGGTCATCTCGCTCGCCGCGGTGCTGGCGTATTCGGCCTACATTACCTGGCAAGTGGCCGGTCTGCGCCAACTGCAAACCGATCTGGTGGACCGCAACCGCAAGGATTCGCTGCAGTTGCTGCGAATTCAAAACGATTTGAATCTGCTGGCGGTCGCCATGCGCGATATGGTGGGCGGGGACGAGCCTTATCCTCTAACCGCATGGTCGGCGCAATTTGAGCGCATTCGCATCGACTTGAACGATGCCATTCGACGGGAAGCGGAATTCGCCGGGAACCGCACTCCTGAGCAGAGCGCCTTTCTGGCGAGTTCTTTCAGCCAGTTCTGGGACGCTGTCGACCGCATCTTTGCTCTGGCTCGTGAGGGCAAGGAAAAAGACGCGCGGGAACAAATAAGGCTTTCCCTGCAGGAGCGGCAGGCGTCGCTGAGCACCGCGGTGGCGCGCCTGCTGGTGCAGAACAGCGAGAACGAAGAGCAGGCAGCGCACCGCATCGTCGAAGTCTACGACCGCGTACAGCGCAAGGTCTATTTTTTCCTCACGGTCACGCTGTTGGCGATCCTGCTCAGCAGCCTCTCGATCATCCGCTGGAACCGGCGGCTGTTCGCGCGCCTGGCCGAGATCTCGGACCGGCGCAGCGAGCTCGCGCAGAAGCTCATCTCTACGCAGGAATCGACGCTGCGCTACATCTCGCGGGAACTGCACGACGAGTTTGGCCAGATTCTGACGGCGATCGGCTCCATGCTGCGGCGTGCCGGCACGCACGCGCCCGAAGGTTCGTCGCTGCGGGCCGATCTGCAGGAGGTTCTCGAAATCGTGCAGGGCACGTTGGAGAATATTCGCAGTCTCTCGCAGGCGCTGCATCCGGTGGCGCTCGACGAAGCCGGGCTCGAGAGCACGCTCGATTGGTACATTCCAACCGTGGAAAGGCAAACTGGGATTGCCATATCCTATGAGAAGCAGGGCGAGCCGTTTCCAGTGGATGGCGCCGCCGGAGTCCACATTTACCGCGTGCTGCAGGAGGCCCTGAACAACGTCGCGCGGCATTCCGGTGCGAAGCAGGCGTGGGTGCGGTTGCGGTTCCTGCGCGACGCGCTGGAGCTGGATGTGGAAGATCACGGCATTGGAATGCCGGAAGGTACGCGCGATCGCGGGATCGGTTTAGTGGCCATGCGCGAGCGTTCCGAACTGATGGGCGGCCGGATTGCCCTTTCGCGGCCGCCTGAGGGGGGAACGTTAATGCAGTTTGTCGTCCCCAGAGAGAGAGTGGAAGCTCATGGAAAAGAAGATCACAGTATTGCTCGTGGATGATCACAGCCTGGTGCGGCGCGGCTTCCGGCGCATGTTGGAGGATGAAAAGGACATGGAAGTCGTGGGAGAAGCGGGGGACGGCGAGCAGGCCATCCAACTGGCCAAGGCCGTTCGCCCGAACGTGGTGGTGATGGATTGCGCTCTTCCCGGCATGAACGGCCTCGATGCCACGCGGCAAATTATCGAGGACTCTCCCGATACCGCGGTTCTGATGCTCAGCATGCACAGCGAGGGCACGTGGGTGCGGCAGGCGATTGAGGCCGGTGCCAAGGGTTACGTGCTCAAGAATGCGCTTGATCTTGAACTGGGAGCTGCCATTCGCAAGGTCGCGGCGGGAGAGACTGTGTTCGATCCACAGGTGGCGCAACGTGCGGCGCTGAAGGGTGAGCGCAGCTCCGCACTCACACTGCGCGAACTGGAAGTCCTGCAGATGATCGTGGACGGCAAGTCGAATAAAGAAATTGCGAGCGCCCTCGACCTCAGCGCGAATACGGTCGCAGTTCACCGCGCCAACATCATGAATACGTTGGGAATCCACAAGACCGCGGAACTGGTCGTCTACGCGATTCGCGCCGGGCTGGTGAATGTTCCGTGAATCGCAGGTCTTTCCTGGAAGGTGTTGCAGGTCTGGCGGCGTGGTCGCAGTTGTCGGGTATTGCCACCTTCACACAAACCAGCACATCGTCTTCTTTTTTTCCTACTCTGGGTTTTCGATTCGTCGATGTAACCAGCCAGGCAGGAATTCAGTTCCAGCACAACAGCGGGGCCTTCGGGGGAAAGTTCTTGCCCGAAACCTTGGGGTCAGGCTGCGCCTTTCTCGACTACGATCGCGATGGATGGCAGGACATTCTGCTGATCAATGGAGCCGACTGGCCGGGCCACAGGAAGAGCCGCACCACGCTTCGCTTGTACCGCAACAACCGCAACGGAACCTTCACGGATATGACCGCGCGTGCCGGCCTGGACGTTGAACTCTACGGCATGGGCGTCGCAGTCGGCGACTACAACAACGACGGCTTTCCTGATATTTTCGTCACCTGCGTCGGACAGAATCGGCTGTTCCGCAACACCGGCAAAGGCACGTTTGTGGACGTGACCAACGCGAGCGGCCTGGGCGGACGCGAGGGATTCAGCACGTCGGCGCTGTGGTTTGACTACGATCGCGACGGCCTGCTGGATCTTTTTGTCTGCAACTACGTGAAGTGGTCGCCGGAACACGACGTGTTCTGCAGCCTGGATGGAAAGCATAAGTCGTACTGCACGCCGGAGGCGTATCGGGGAGAGACCTGCTGGTTGTTTCACAATCGCGGCAATGGCACCTTCGAAGATGTAACGGCCGCGAGCAGAATTTTCGACAGCAGTTCAAAGTCGCTGGGCGTGGCGATGCTCATGAACGACGGCTGGCCGGATGTGCTGGTGGCCAATGACACGCAGCCCAACAAGGACTACCGCAACCAGCGCAACGGAACTTTCAAAGATGCCGCCGTAGAGGCAGGACTCGCCTTCAGCAACGAGGGCAAAGCCCGCGCCGGCATGGGAATTGACGTGGGAGATTTCGACAATTCTGGCTCGCCCGGCGTGGCCATCACGAACTTCGACAACGAAATGATCGGGCTGTATCGCGCGAGCGGCCATGGTTTTGAGGATGTTGCGGCGCAGTCGGGAGTGGGACTGGCCTCGAGAAACAGTCTGGGGTTCGGTTGCGTTTTCCTCGATGTGAATCTGGATGGCTGGCTCGATTTTGCCGTGGCCAACGGACACATTGATGAAACCGTGCGCAACATTCGCGGCAACGTAGGCTACGCCCAGCCCGCTGAGCTGTTTCTCAACAATGGCAAGGGAGGCTTTCGTGACGTCTCGGCGGAAGTTGGGGGCGGATTCGATCAACCCAAAGTTGGTCGTGGACTTGCCTATGCAGATTTCGACCGCGATGGTGACCTCGATCTCCTGCTCACGACTAACAACGGCCCTGCGTATCTTTATCGCAACGATCAGTTCGGCGGAAATCGGAGCATCCGTTTTCGGCTGGTGGGAACAAAGTCGAATCGCGACGCGATCGGCGCGGTGGTGCAGGTCTCATCCGGCGGACTCACGCAGTCGCGCGTGGTCAAAGGCGGCTCAAGCTATCTTTCACAATCTGAGTTGCCCCTGACATTCGGGCTGGAGAAGCGAGATCAGATTGATCGCGCGGTGATCCACTGGCCCAGCGGGCAGACGGAAGAATACAAAAACCTCGCAGCGGGCCGCTGCTACGAATGCGTTGAAGGAAAAGGAGTCACGCCGCTGGACAGTTATTGAAGAGGGGCATGGAACGCCGTGATTGACGATTGCCATTGACGGCGCGCTACTGAGCAGGACTGTGCGCAGTTGGTTGAGCGACGCTGCCACCGGCCCATAGATCGATTTCCACCGAGTCGCTCACATGCAGGAAAAAGTTACTGGGATTTTTCATTCCCCACTTCGCGTATGGAACTGTGAAATGCACGGTCGCCGACCAGTGATCCGCGGCCATCTCCACCTCAGCGGGAACTGTGATCTCGCGATCCACACCATGAACCGTGAACATTCCGTGCACCCGGACGGAAGATTTCCCCGCGTTCAACGGCCCTTCCACGCGATCAGGGCGAAATGAAACTTCTGGGTAGCGCTCGCTCTCCAGCACTTCTTTGTGCATCTTGCGATCGCGCATGCCGTTGCCGGTTTCCCCGCTTTTTGCGTCCACCACAATTTCTCCGGACATGCGTTCTGAGGCGGGATCGAACTGCAGAACTGTCGGCTTGGCCTGGAACGTTCCGTGCACGGTGTGAAGTGCGGCGTCGAGAGTAAACTTCACGCTTGTTTTGGCGGGATCAACCTGGAGGCTGGCCTGTTGAGCCTGAGCTACGGCGGCGATTAGAAAAGCGAGGAACGTCAGGAGCCGAAGGGATTTGGTCATGTTCACGCGGTCAACAGGCCCCATCCCAGAGTCAGACCATCCCAGAGCAGGCGAGTCGGAGGCAAAGCGCCCACATGCAGCGCTACGAGTCGCCGGAAAACTTCCGGATGTTCTTGGAAGACCTGCAGCGTACGGTGCTGGAGCGCGGGGCGACCGTCGAGCGTGAGCATCAGCCGCGCCATCCACCACGGGCGCAACATGAGCCGGCGATGCTCAGCTTGATAATTTGCCAGATTGCCAGACTGCAGGCACTTTGCCAACGCAACCGCCTGCCGAAACGCAAGCCCCATGCCTTCGCCCGTTATGGCATCGACGGTCCCGGAGGCGTCTCCAATCAGGGCAACATTGCCGCGCCAGATGCGCGCAAATCGGCGATTGCCCGTCAGCGCACCTCTTTCGGTGGAGACGGTTGCAGCGTCACGCAATCGTGCGCTCAGTCTCGGCAGCGTATGCAGCCCCGTCTCTAATCGCAGCGCGGGGTCGTGCGAGGCCAACGCCACGCAAACTTGGTCGTTGCTCACCGCGGTGGCGTAACCCTGACAGTGCAGGCCCCAATACACTTCCATGTGGTCGGTCCACGGGGCAACGCGATAATGGCGGCGAAATGCGTAACGCAGGCGAGGGCGCGGACCCGCGTTGAGAGCAACCCACTGCCGCACGCGCGAGTTGGCGCCATCTGCGCCGATGATCCAGCGTGCGCGCACAAAGCGCTGGCCGAGGTGAACTCCTTCCCGGCTAATGCCGGTGATCGCAGTCCCCCACAGCAACGTCGCGCCCAATCGCGCCGCGTGTTCCAACAAAATGCAATGCAGAGAAGGGCGGCGCAGAGCGAGACCGCGGCCACGAAAGGGAAAGTCGGCATCCGCTGACAGGGACGAGCCGAGAAAACGAATTCCACAGAATGGGTGTGCTTCATCCGTAGAAAGGCGGATGCCCAGCTGAGCGAGCGCCTCCAACGCGTCCGGCATCAGGCCTTCACCGCAAGCTTTGTCGATGGGCGGCTGCATGCCATCGGCAACCACCACCTCAAAGCCGCGCTGCCGCGCTGCGATCGCTGCTGCCAGTCCCGCAGGACCGCCGCCGACTACGAAAACATCCGTCGCGCTGGGCAGGTCCGGGGTCATCTTCTCGTTGGGATTCGCTCTTTCCTTCGCCACGTCACCATTCCAGCAGCACGAGCTCGGAGCAGAACCCCGGGCCCATCGCGGCGAGCACTCCCAAGGTGCCGGGCTTGGGGCGCCGGTTTCTCATCACGTCCTCGAGCACAACCAGTACGGAAGCCGAGGAAAGATTGCCCACTTTTCTCAGGCAGTCCCAGGATGCATCGAGTTGGCCATTATGCAAATCCAACGCCGCAGCGGTTGCCTCCAGAACTTTTGGTCCCCCGGTATGCAGCACCCAGCTTCCGATGTCGCCGCGCTGGTATCTGTGATCGGCGAGAAAGGCGTCTACGTCGTGTCCCAGGTGCTCCCGGATAAGCGTGGGCACTTCCGGCGAAAGCGTGATGCGGAATCCCTTTTCCGTGACCTTCCATCCCATCATCTCTTCGGTGTCAGGATAGAAGACCGAGCGGGTCGCTAGAATTGCGGGGCCGTGGGCGTTTACCTCGTCGCCGGTCACGATCACGGCCGCCGAACCATCGGCAAAGAGGCCGGAAGAAATCAGGTTGGCGACAGAAAGATCGTCGCGCTGAATCGTGAGCGAACACAACTCGACCGATACGAGCGCCGCCGCCTGCGAGGGATAAGCACGAACATAATCGGCCGCTCGCGCGATCCCTGCAGCGCCCGCTACACAACCCAGCCCAAAAATCGGTACGCGGCGGATATTCGCCGGCAGCCCCATGCGGTTCACCAGCAACGCATCAATCGAAGGACTGGAAATTCCGGTAACGGAAGCAAAGAACAGCGCACCAAGATCACTGGTTTCCAATCCGGCATGGTGCAAGGCGCGGCACAGCGCCTGTTCGCCCAGTTCCTGCGCCACCTCGATCCAGAGATCGTTGGCCTGTCCCCAGGTCGCGATATCGTAGTACTTTTCCGTCGGCAACGCGAGATGACGTCCTTCCACCGCGACGTTGCGATGCAGCCGCGCCAGCACTTGCGGATTGGGCAGCCGGTCGCCCCAGTACTCCTGCAGTTGTTCCAGCAGGAATTTCTGCGAATAGTACTGCTTGGGGAAGGCGCTGGCTGCGCCGGCGATTCTCATAGCCTCTACACTTGACTTCGGCGCTTGCTCGACAACCCCACAGTTGCATGCGTGAACAAGGCTGCGGTTCACGCCCGTTTGCGTGTCGTCAGATGTATTCTCCCGTGGCCTGCGCCGTCATTTGTCACGCGCTTGTTAAATGTCAGGCAGCGATGATGGCCCGCCAAAGCAAAAGCCACTGAGCAAGCCGCGTCCAGGCTAATGCATCAGTTAATGGATAACTGCAATCGACGTCGGAGCACTGTTGCTTCCCACACCGTAATTGGCCACGGACACGAGAGTCCCGGTACTCGTAGACAATGAGAATGATTGCACCTGCGGATTTCCGCCCTGCGTACCTACAAAGAGAAAATCTCCGCTGGGGTCGATGGCGAGAAGGCCCGGATTGCCGCCCGCTCCAAAGGGTGAGTTGGGCAAAACCAGTATTGTTCCTCCGGAACTGATGCTGTAGCCAGCTACGTTGCCCGAGGTTTTGTTAGCGACGTACAAATAATTGCCCGTATTATCCACCAGCAGAGCAAGCGGCCCCTGGTAGGTTTCGCCGACAGGAGAGCCCTCCAGCTCAGTCAGCGAGCCGGCCGGGAGTGACTGACCAGAAGGTTCGATCGAGAATTCCGAGATCGTGTTGTCGCTGGAGTTCGCGATGTAGAGAAACGACCCGTTGGGAGAGATCGCTATTCCTTGGGGAGTTCTTCCGGTGGTAAAGGGCGAACCCGGAATAGGGGCAAGAGTTCCTGCGCTCAGGCTGAAAGCCTGCACAATTCCGGGTTGGGCGGGGGAAGAACTCGCGCCCGTGATGTAGAGAAAATCTCCTGAAGGTGTTATCGCCATGCTCAGCGGCGCAGTTCCAATCTGATAGGGCTCGCCGACCTGAGTGAGCGCTCCAGTGCCGGAGGCGATGGAAAAAGCCGTTACACTGCTCGGCGCGTCGCAGCCGACATACAGGTAACTTCCTGCCGGATCGATCGCCAGGAAGATCGGTACGCCGACCACGGGCGTCCGCGGCGTCACTTCATTCAGAGTGCCGTCGCTGGCGATGTCATACAAAGACAGGTCACTCTGGCCGGAATTTGCCGTGTACAGGAATTGTTTCGACGGATGAACCGCAATCGCGGTTACGCCGGGTCCTCCCGCGAAGGGGCTCCCCGGCAGAGCCGTCAGTACTCCCGAGGCCGGATCTTCTCGATAGATGACAATCTGACTCGGCTCAGGGATGGTCGCGTAAACGTAACCGTTGGAAGTCTTTCCACAACTGAGCCAGGTGGCCATGCCGGCGCAAACCAGCAACATGGCCGCTGCTTTCTTTAGCATCCGTAACTCCTGAAAAAGGTTTCGAAAAAGTATTGGGAACACACCAGCCTGCCCGCTCAATTCCCGGGAGGAAGCATGGCTCTCAAACGGTACCGGTGTTGAGCAATATAATACGGGACAAGCCGCCTCTCGCGCAGCCGCCGCAGCCACTCCCCTGAGATTCCAGCCAGTCAAGTGCGATGCCGGATGGTTCCGCCGAGGTTGCACCGTCATCTGGTTGCATCAGCATCTTAACGCAATGCCGATGCCACGTGCGCAAGGCGCACTTGGTCAGTGCGCAGGCCTCGGATGTGGGGTTGCGGGAGACGAAGTGTCGGGCAGAGCTTCGTCGTGACCGCCGCGCAACGCGAGCCGCAGCCGGTCGAGGTAGATATAGACCACCGGCGTGGTGAACAGCGTCAATGCCTGACTGACGATCAGTCCTCCGACAATCGTGATGCCGAGTGGCCGGTGAAGCTCCGAGCCCGTGCCTCGCCCCAGCGCCAGCGGCAGCCCGCCCAAAAGCGCAGCCATCGTCGTCATCATAATGGGGCGGAAGCGCAGCAGGCAGGCGTCATAAATCGCCTCTTCCGACTTCTTGCCCTGCGTGCGCTCCACGTCGAGAGCGACGTCGATCATCATGATGGCGTTCTTCTTCACCAATCCGATCAGCAGAATAATGCCGATCGTGCCGATCACGTTGAGCTCGTTGTGCGTCAACAGCAGTGCCAGCAGCGCTCCCACGCCCGCCGACGGCAACGTCGAGAGAATCGTGATGGGATGGATGTAGCTCTCATACAGCATGCCCAGCACAATGTAGACCGCGATCAGAGCGGTCAGGATCAGAATCGGTTCACTCGAGAGCGAGTCCTGAAATGCGGCCGCCGTCCCCTGAAAACTCGCCTGAATCGTCGGAGGCAGGCCGATCGCGGCCTGCGCCATCTGAATTGCCTGAGTCGCCTGACCCAGCGAAACTCCGGGCGCCAGGTTGAACGAGATGGTCACCGAGGGTACCTGCCCTTGGTGATTTACGGCCAGCGGCGTGTTTGACGGTTCATACTGCGTGAAGGCCGAGAGCGGAACCGGCGTTCCAGCGGTCGAACGCAGGTAAATGTTCTGCAAAGCTTCGGGAGTCTGCTGGAATTGCGGCGCAACTTCCATGACCACGTGATACTGGTTCAGCGGACGGTACATGGTGGAGACTTGCCGCTGTCCGAAAGCGTCATAAAGGGCGTTGTCCAGCGTTTGTGCAGTAATGCCCATGCGGCTGGCCGTATCGCGATCGATGACCAACTGGGCTTGCAGTCCCTTATCCTGCTGGTCCGAGTTTTGATCGCGCAATTCGGGCAGCGCTTTCAGTTTTTCCAGCACGCGTGGCGCCCAGCTGTTCAAGTCCGCCAGATTTGCGCTCTGCAGGGTGTATTGATACTGCGCATTGCCGAAGCGCCCACCGATCGTCAGATCCTGGGCTGACTGCAGAATCAGCGTTGCTCCGGGCACAACGGCTAGCTTGCCGCGAAGGCGGTTGATTACATCATCGGCGGTGACGAGCGGGCAGTGCTGCCAGAAATGCTTCACCTGACAGTTGCTGCGCTCCTCGAGCGGCTTCAGCATCACGAAAAAGCGCCCCTGATTCAGGGCGGTATTTCCGCCAGCAAATCCGACCACAGTATTGACCGCCGGATCCTTCATCACGATCGTGACATACCGCTGCATCTTGTCCTTCATGGACTGAAACGAGATATCCTGCTCGGCCATGACGCCGCCCATGATCCGGCCGGTATCCTGCTGCGGAAAGAAACCTTTGGGCACCTTGATGTACAGAAACACACTCAGGCAAGCCACCAGGATCGTAACGGTGAGTGTGAGCGGCTGGTGTCGCAATACCCATTTGAGCGAATAATCGTAACTTCCCAGCAGCCGATTGAAGCACCATTCGCTGGCGCGATAGAACGCGCTGTGCTTCTCGCTCTTTCCCGGCCGCAGAAACTTGGCGCACATGGTTGGAGTTGTGGTCAGCGAGACCAGCAGCGAGACCCCGATGGCAACACTCAGCGTGACCGCAAACTCGCGGAAGAGACGTCCTACGATTCCGCCCATCATCAGAAGCGGAATGAACACAGCGACGAGCGAGGTGCTCATCGACACGACGGTGAATCCGATCTCCGCCGCTCCCTTGAACGTCGCTTTTACCGGCTCCATGCCGTGTTCAACATAGCGGGTGATGTTCTCGAGCACCACGATGGCGTCGTCCACTACAAAGCCAGTCGAAATCGCCAGCGCCATCAGCGAGAGATTGTCGAGACTGTAGCCCAGCAGATACATCCCGCCGAACGTTCCCACCAGCGAAAGCGGCACGGCGATGCTCGGGATGATCGTGGCGCGCACTGTCCGCAAGAACAGGAACACAACCAGGATGACGAGAATGATCGAGATGAGCAGGGTGTGCTCAATGTCCTTGACCGAGGCGCGCACGGTAACCGTGCGATCGAGCACGATGTCGAGCTTGATGGCGGGTGAGATCGATGACTGCAAGTACGGCATGAGGGCGCGGACACGGTCCACCGTGTCAATGATGTTGGCGCCGGGTTGGCGGAAAACGATGATCAAGATGCTGGGTTTTCCGCTCGACAGTCCAATGTTGCGCACGTCAGACACCGAATCCACCACGTCACCAACATCCGCCAATCGCACCGGCGCGCCATTGTGATAGGCGACGATCAGCGGCCGGTACTGGTCCGCCGTGAAAAGTTGATCGGTGTCGGAGAACGAATAGGTTCGCGTGTTGTCGGAAACCGATCCTTTGGCGGTATTGGCGTTGGCCGCATTCAGTGCGGTGCGAACGTTATCCAGTCCCACTCCCAGTTTGTTCAACAAGGCTGGATTCACTTCTGCGCGCACCGCCGGTTGTGCCGCTCCGCCGACAAACACCTGGCCGACGCCGTCGACCTGCGCCAGCTTTTGCGACAGGATCGAATCGGCTGCGTCGTACATCATCGGGACGGTCTGCGTGTCCGAGGTCAACGCAAGGATGAGGATGGGAGCGTCGGCTGGATTGGTCTTCCGGTACGAGGGATTGCTGGGAAGATTCGCAGGCAACTGGCCGCGCGCGGCATTGATGGCGGCTTGGACGTCGCGGGCCGCAGCATCAATATTGCGGTTCAGATCAAACTGCATCGTGATCGCAGTCGTTCCCAGTTGGCTTGCCGAAGTCATCTGGTTGACGGCGGCGATGCGTCCGAACTGACGCTCCAGAGGCGTTGCCACGGCCGACGCCATGGTTTGCGGGTCTGCGCCGGGCAAGCTGGCGCCGACGCTGATGACCGGGAAATCGACGCGCGGCAGTGAAGCAACCGGCAGAAAATTAAAAGCGAGAATTCCCGACATCAGCAGCGCTGCCGCCAGCAGCGACGTTCCAATCGGGCGCTTGATGAATGGGGCCGAGATGCTCATCGTTTCTAATCCGCCGACATCGGCTCCTGCGGAATCGGATTGCCGATCCGGTAGCGGGCAAACTTCTGCGCCAGCCGGTCAAACCACAGATACACCACGGGGGTCGTGTACAGCGTGAGCAACTGGCTGAGCAGCAGCCCGCCCACAATCGTGATGCCCAGCGGACGGCGCAACTCCGCCCCAGTTCCCGACCCGAGCGCGAGCGGCAGGCCGCCGAGTAGAGCGGCCATCGTCGTCATCATGATGGGCCGGAAGCGTAACAAACATGCTTGATAAATCGCCTCTTCCGGAGGTTTGTGCTCCTCGCGTTCGGCCTCGAGTGCAAAGTCGATCATCATGATGGCATTCTTCTTCACGATGCCGATCAGAAGAATGATGCCGATCAGCGCCACCACCGTGAGATCGTTCCCGGTGAGCATCAGCGCGAGAATCGCGCCCACACCGGCGGAGGGCAGAGTCGAAAGAATCGTGACCGGGTGAATATAGCTCTCATACAAGACGCCGAGCACGATGTAGACCGTAATCACCGCTGCCAGAATCAGGTAGGGTTCCGTGGCGAGCGAATTCTGAAATGCAGCTGCCGTTCCCTGGAATGCCGTGTGAATGCTGGGCGGCAACTGAATGTCTTTTTCCGCCTGTTGAATGGCTCGGGTGGCATCGCCGAGGGACCCGCCCGGCGCGAGGTTAAACGAGAGAGTCACGACAGGGAATTGCCCCTGATGATTTACGGACAGTGACGTGCTGGTGGACTGCATTCGCGTGAAAGTTGAAATCGGGACCGGAGAGCCGCTGGTCGCCACGCTCACGCCGTTGGCTGTCGGGGCGCCGGTGTTGCCTGATGTGACGCTGGGACGGATATAGATGTCCTTCAGCGCATCCGGCGTCTGCGAAAAACTTGGCAAAACCTCCAGCACGACGTGGTACTGGTTCAACTGCGTGAAGATAGTGGAGACCAGCCGTTGTCCAAAAGCGTCATACAGTGTGTTGTCGATGGCTTGGGGGAATATCCCGAGCCGCGACGCAGTATCGCGGTCGATGACGACGTTGGTCTTGAGCCCATTGTTCAGCTGATCAGTGGCCACGTCGCGCAACTCCGG
>JASHPH010000104.1 GCA_030038255.1 Candidatus Sulfotelmatobacter sp.
CCGACGCGACCTCACGTTGTCTGGCACTGTCGTCGCCACGATTTCGTCAAGACCCAAGGTCTCGAACCCGTATCGGACTACAGCCTTTGCACCCTCGGTCGCCAGACCTTGTCCCCAGTAATCCGCCGCCAATCTCCACCCGATCTCTACACACGGCATGAAATGCGCCTCGAAGGACGATACATTCAAGCCGATAAACCCGACGAAGCTTCTGTCTCGCCGAAGCTCAACGGCACATAAGCCGAATCCGTGCTCTCGAAAATGCGACTCAATTCGGTCTGCCAGTGCGTGACTTTCGTCTCTCGAAAAGACATGAGGCATGAATTCCATCACGCGGGGATCGGCATTGAGTCGAGCGAACGGCTCGCGGTCGGACTCGCACCATCGGCGAAGAATCAGGCGCTCAGTCGTGAGAATTGTGTGAGGAACCGTTGGAAATCGAAAACGGCTCCGATTGCTCGGAGCCGTGTCAGTTTTCTGGTTCATCTGACGATGCCCGGTCATGCCGCCTTGGCCACGGCTGCCCGGAGGCACGCCTTTGCCTCACGGATGACCTTCTCGTAGTCATTGGCAGCGGCTCGTTGCACATTGATGCGTGCGCCTTTGATCCCCGCTTCGTGCGCCAATCTCTTGAACTCCACCTGAACTTCCTCAGCTTGCTTCGGCGTCAAGAGGGTGACGGGGAGAGCGGCGGATTTGCCTGTCGGGGTCTCAATTTTCACCGAGTATGGTTGTAGGGGTTGTTGCGTTTTCGGAGTCATATGGCACCTCCTTTAATGCACCATTCTAGCGTGGGTCGCTGCATCAGTTGTGATGCAGAAATCTGCTTGAGGCTGAGCAATCGCATCGCAGGATGCCTTTCGCCGGAAGCCCGCAGGCTCCGGACGAAAGCATTCTTAGACGGGCTGCTCCCGAAAGAGTATAGGTGGGATTTGCAGCGGCAGTCCGACGATCCGAAACCAGCAAGAGGGATGGACACGCCGGGTTGCGTGCTGAGGCACCGCGCCCAGTCGTGCTCGCGACGCTCCCGGTCGTGGCAATACCAGACCTCTTCAAGCGACGTGTGCCGCCTCAAGTAGTCAATGTGCCAGTGCGGGCGGTTGGACGCCTTCAAGTGGTGCGCGAGCCGGGCGCGGACGCCTCCGCGACCGAGTGCGCTGCCAACGTACACGTAGAAACCGGGCTGGAGCCGCAGCGAGCCCAGTCGTCCGACATGGACAAGGCCTTTCGCTCTCGCGGAAAGTATCAAGGCATACGTTCCCGCTTGGCTTTCTACCTTTGCCAGCAAGAGCCGCATCCTATTCTGAGCTTGGATGGGACTCATAGGTCGAGGGTACATAATTGTTCTCAGCCGAGGCGGAGAGCGGAGGCGCTGGTTTGGTAGTAACTCAAGCGAGGCGAACCAATGATAGCTCGAATCTGGCATGGGAAGACAAAGGCAAGTGACGCATCGGCGTATCTGGAATATCTCTTCAAATCCGGCATTCCCGCTTACCGAGCGACGAGAGGCAATAAAGGGGCGTGGGTTCTTCGTCGGATCGACAATGACGTAGCACACTTCATCACGCTTTCCTTTTGGGAGTCGCAGGAAGCAATTGCCGCTTTTGCGGGTGGCGACATCGGGGTCGCCAAATACTATCCGGAGGACGAAAAGTACCTGCTCGAATTTGAACCAACGGTGGCGCACTACGAATTGTTCCAGTGAACCCCGCTGCCTGAGCAGGTGGATACGCTCACCTTGTGGAGTGATGGCAGTCATAGCAGGAGGTACAAGAGGCGGATACCGTGTGGACAGTGGCATGAACAGCAAGCTGACAGACGCTATCGGGCTGAAGACGCATGCGGTCGCTCTCACGTGGGCGGACGCAGCACCGCAAGGCGCGATTCGGTTCAAACCGGGGCGGTGGGGGTGTGTGGTATCGGTGTTCGCCACGGTCGCCGCCAAGGGGCGGGTTGGAGCCTTCGACCGCCACACGTATGGGTGCTGGGGCGGCGGCGTGGGACTCGGATTGGGCAATTGCTATGAGGACTTCCCCGGTGGCATGGCGGGCCTCTGTCGGTTCCTTGCCGACGGCAACGAGTCGTCCGAAGAGGGCGGACGAATCGGCAAGGAAATGGCCGCATGGAGTGGTCGCCGACGAACCGACGATTTCTTGCAGGGCGAGCGATACCTGAAGAGTGCCGACGTTGCCAGACGCTTCCTCGAAGTGCTTCCCATGCGCGACATCCCGGCTCAATACGTAGTCGTAAAGCCACTCGACCTCGCCGAGCCCGAGCAGGACGACATCAAGAGCGTCACGTTGTTCGTCGATCCCGACCAATTCTCCGCGCTCGTGGTTTTGGCGAACTGTACCGAGCCCGATCTTGAAAATGTGGCGGTTCCGTGGGGCGCAGGCTGCCAGATTATGGGCATCTTCGCCTATCGCGAACTGGAGCGTGAGCATCCCCGTGCACTGGTGGGGATGACCGACCTCTCCGCACGCCAAAATGTTCGGGCGTCCCTTGGAGAGAACGTTCTGTCCTTCACGATGCCGTGGCCGTTGTTCCTAAAGATGGAGCAGAACGTGGAAGGCAGCTTCCTGCAACGCCGGACGTGGAAAGAACTACGCCGACACCAATGAGGATGGGGTTCCGCATCCTCATTCTTGCTAAACATCCTTCAGTTGCTCCTCCGTCATACCGAAGTAGTGTCCCAGTTCGTGCATGAGCGTTTGGCGGATTTGGTGTCGGATTTCGACCTCGGTGGAGCAGACCGCTTCGATGTTCTTCTGATAAAGCACGATGTGGGCAGGGCCGACTGATAAGTCAAAGAAGCTCTTCTTGGTGGCTGGCACACCGTGGAAAATGCCCAGAAGCAATCTCCTTTGTTGCCCCGGACGAAGTGCTGACTGTTTGGGTGGAAAATCCTCGACCAAAATCGCGACGTTCTGGATACGGCTGCGGAACTCTTCCGGCAACGAATCCAAGGCTTCTTCAGCAACGTTGATGAAGTCTTCGCGCTTCATCCTTCACCACTGACACAAGGGGCACACCCGCACCGAGTAGCCTTCGTCATCCTCATCGTCCGTGACGTTTCCTTCATCTTCCTCTTCGTCCTCTTCCTCGTCTGGCTCTTCCCGAAGAAGGACATCGGCTCGTGCCGAGCGATGCGAACAGTCTGCGTCGAGGCATTGTAGGCGTCTTCCGCTCATGTCCACATGGTACTCTGTGCCCGTTGGCAAGAGCAGCGGGTGTGAGTTGCGGGTGCTCGTGGATCAACTGGCTGCGCACGAATCGCTCAGGAAGTAACGGTTCCGCCGTTTGACCGATTCCTGCCTCCTACTGGATGATTGAAACGAATGGACACCGAACAAACCATCGGCGAAATCGAGTGGCTGGAGCGCATCTTCGCGGTGCCGGACACCAGACCGATTAGCCCATCCGACCTTTCGGCTGCGAATCGAAGGCCACGACGAAATGCTCGCGTATAGCCCGTGGTTTCGGCTGTGGCAGAGGTGTGGCGTCTGTTGCCGAGGCGAAGCCGAGACCGGGCTTCGGCTTAAAGGTCTACCATCGACTTTCCCTTCTTGAAATCAGTCGGTAACTTTTGGAGGGCATTATGTCGCCGCGCACAGTCTTTCTGAGCAAGCTGATCGGGCTGTACTGCATTCTCGTCGCGCTTTCCATGATGACTCGCAGGCAAGCCACCGTGGAGACAGTGACGGCACTTCTTCAGAACCCACCGATGATGTGGATTCTCGGCGTCATCGCTCTGGTCGCCGGGCTGGCGATGGTTCTAGCGCACAATATCTGGTCGGGCGGTGCGCTGTCTGTGATCGTTACCCTCGTCGGTTGGATAACGCTCATCAGGAGCCTATTGGTTTTATTCCTGCCGCCTGAGATGGAAACGAGACTCCTTCAGCAGCTTCACTACCAACAACTCTTCTACTTGTACGGAGTTTTTTCGCTCGTCCTCGGCGTCTACCTGACCTACAACGGATTCTCGTCAAGGTCACAGTAGCCAGTATCTTAGCGAGGCTCCGAAGTGGGGTCGTCCCGATTCACTCCGCATAGCAATCCGAATGCGGCAACCATCTGCTGCACGAGAGGCACTGGGTCTCAGTCCACTGGTGAAGGCACGCTGGGCAGACGCCTCCCGTGTCGAAGGTGTTCCATTCGTGCCCGCAAGTGCAGAACCATCTGTCCTCTTTGCGGGGAGACCAGCCGCAGAGCGGGCACCTGATGCGCGGCGGTGCCGACTCGCCGGGCTTCTTCTTTTCCTCAAGCTCGCGGTCTGGAGCGATGACCGGATTGTCGGCGACCGGATCTCCTTCTTCCCGTCGCGCCCCGCTTCGAGCGCAGCCACGATCTCGACGGCGCGGTGGTTGCCCTCGATCAGCGCCTTCCGGGCAGCCTTGTTGAGGTGCGGAACCGGGTCGCGGTCGGATGTGTTCCCCGGAGCGGGCTTGGTTCCCGCATCCGTCGCGGCTTGCAGGAGCCGCTGCTGGGCGCGGGATTTCCAAGACCGCACCGTCGAGTAGTTCAGCCCGATGCTCTCGAAATACTCCTCGACCGTAGGGCAGCCGTTTAGCCGATATTGCGCCGCACGTCCCTGCTGCTTGTAACGATGGATGATTTGATTCAGCGCGGGAAT
>JASHPH010000105.1 GCA_030038255.1 Candidatus Sulfotelmatobacter sp.
ACAAGGCGTCGCCGGTCCCGATGGCGCTGGAGTCTGGCACGGTGTACGAGGTCGAGCGCGCCGGCGATTCCCTGGGCCTGTTCACAGTCAGCAGCGCGCTGCACAGTATTGCGGCCAATGCTCAGACTCCGTGGATCGCGACTGGAAAGTATTTACCCGCAGGAACAGAAACGGCAACGACAACGCTTAAAGCAGAAGCCGCTCCAGTCGGCATTGATACCAGCGACCAGCCGCCACGGCTGACCAGGAATCCGCAGCCGCAAGCCCCGCCGGCGAGCACGCCCCCAGCGAGCACCACGCCCGCATCCACGCAAGCCTCAAGGCCGAGCTCCGGAGACGAACCACCCCGTTTGACCAAGCCAGCGCCGGCGAGCACGACGCCGACACCGTCTGCGCCGCCAGCCGAATCCAAGCCCGGCGAGGCAAAAGCGGCAGATCATTCCCCGGAGCCTGCGAAGGAGCCCGACTCCAACAGCGGAGCCACTGATGCCAATCGGCCGCGATTGCGCCGCGGAAAGCCAACCGGGCCGTTGCCCGACGAAGACGTTCCGGGCTACGCCAAGCTCGACGCTGTGTCTTCTTCGAGCCCTGCAAAGAGCGTTGCGACGACACCCGCACCCGCTCCCGGCTCGGTCCAATTGATTCCGGCAATCTCCGACGCTGGCGGACCTGAGCCGCGTTCATTCACTTTCGAATGGCTCAAGAACGAGGAAGGAGAGCGTCGCCAGCAGATGACGGACCTGGCCAAGCACGAACTGCGCGCCTATCTGGAGGCGCAAGCCAAGGCAAGAATCCCGGCGCAAACGGCTAAGTCGCAGGCTCAGCGACGTGGTGCGAGCAATAATTCCCCGGAGCCGGTGCTCGAAAACGTGCACATGGCGGCTTACGACTTGTGGACCAATAACCAGCCGGTCCTGGTTTTCAGCGCTGAGGCGCACCTGCCGCCACCCCCGGTGGGGACGCCTGGCTCGTCGGAACTATTGCAATACTCGATCATGATCGTGGCTTATCCTGACACTTACAACAATCTGCACAAGCTCTATGTCGGCGTTACCGACAAATACCATCTCGATGTCACGCCGCGCCTCGAGTTGATCGACGCCGTCGATGCCGACGGCGAGGGCCGCGGTGAATTACTCTTTCGTAAGATTTCTGACGCGGGCAGCGGCTGGGTGGTCTATCGCGCGACCGCCGACACGCTGTGGAAGATGTTTGACAGCCTGAACCCGGAATAGAACCGGGGACGGACCAGCGCTGGTTTCCCGCATTTGGCCGGACTTTCCGCTAGAATATTGTCCCGGTGCATCGGGAAAATAAGAAATAACTTACCGTTTGCTCGCGTCACAATTCCCGGAGGAGCCCAAATTTAGTTGCGCCTGACTCGTCGCCATTTTCTGCAATCCGCGCTGAGCGCCGGTGCCGTTGCCGCGCTGCCGACAACGCTTTTCTCAGGTTGCAGCGTATCTTCGAAAGCGGGCACCGCAACGGCAGCCAGCACGCCCGCGCGGCAGTTCAGCTCCTCCTTCGGCTCATCCGCGGAGATTGCTTTTCCCAAGGGATTTTTCTGGGGCACAGCCACTGCTGCCTATCAGATTGAAGGCGGCTGGAACGAAGACGGCAAGGGCGAATCCATCTGGGATCGTTTCGCCCATACTCTCGGCAAGATCAAGAACGGCGACACGGGCGACGTGGCCTGCGACTCCTATCATCGCTGGCGCGATGACATTGCGCTGATGCGGGCGATGAATCTCACGAGCTACCGTTTCTCGATTTCCTGGCCGCGCATTCAGCCCTCTGGTTCGGGTGCGGTGAATCCCAAGGGCGTGGATTATTACAGCCGAGTTGTGGATGCGCTGCTGGAGGCGCATATCCGCCCGTTCGTGACGCTCTATCACTGGGACTTGCCGCAGGCTCTCGAAGATGCCGGCGGGTGGCCGAATCGCGACACCGCCGGCCGCTTCGCCGATTACGTGCAACTGGTGGTGCAAGCGCTTGGTGACAGAGTTTCCGACTGGGTGCTTTTCAACGAGCCTGATGCCTTTGTAGATCTGGGCTATCTCGAAGGGACGCACGCGCCGGGACGCAAGAGCCTGCTCGATTTTCTGCGGGCCACGCACGTGGTCAATCTGGCACTGGGTGAAGGCTTCCGCGCCGTCAAGGCGGCGCGGCCGCGGGCGCGTGTGGGCACGGCATTCAGCATGTCGCCGTGTGAGCCTGCCAGCAATTCTGAAGAAGACAAGCTGGCCGCGGAGCGCGCGCACGCCATCACCAACATCTGGTTTCTCGAGCCGGCGCTACGCGGGCGCTATCCGGAAGCGCTGACGTTTCTTCCGGAGACGGCCATGGGTATCAGGTCGGGCGACATGGAGAAGACGCGCGCAGCGCTCGATTTCATCGGCATCAATCTTTACTACCGCACCATCGCTTCCGCGCCCGGCGCCATGGAACGCACCGTGCACACCCAGGAATGGCTGTTCCCGGTAAAGATGGATGGAGCGCATGAAGGCCCGAGGACCGACATTGGCTGGGAAGTTTGGCCCAAGTCCATGTACGACATCGTCATGCGGGTCACCC
The DNA here is from genome assembly GCA_030038255.1 of Candidatus Sulfotelmatobacter sp. Classification (GTDB taxonomy): domain Bacteria; phylum Acidobacteriota; class Terriglobia; order Terriglobales; family Acidobacteriaceae; genus Sulfotelmatobacter. The sequence goes on from JASHPH010000105.1 coordinate 2,575, forward strand.
GCGATTACAACCGGCCGGTAATCGAAATTACTGAAAGTGGATGCTCGTACAACGATGCGCCCGACGCGAGCGGCGTGATCCATGACCCTCGCCGAATTTCGTACCACCACGCCTATCTGGCGGCGCTCGGTCGGGCCATAGCGGAAGGCGCCGACGTTCGCGGATATCACGTCTGGAGCTTGATGGACAACTTCGAATGGGCGGACGGCTTCAGCCAGCGCTTCGGTTTGGCTTATGTGGATTTCAAGACGCTAAAGCGGACCATCAAAGACTCAGGCCGATGGTATGCGAAGGTGGCGGCGGAGAACCGGGTGGGAGCGGGATAAGATTGCAGGATTGATTGTGTGGGACCGGGTCTTTGACCCGGTCGAGCGGCCTGTAGGGCCGCAGCCATATGCAACTGAAGTATGAGTACCGCCGTCGCTTACCTCACTACCAGAGAGACGCCCATCCTCTTTTCATCACCTTCACCACAGATCGCCGCTGGCCGCTGCCTCCAGCTGCCCGGGATATTGTTCTGGACTGCTGTGTGAAGGAAAACGGCCGCAAGTATGACCTGCACGCGGCTGTCGTCATGCCCGATCACGTGCACTTGATCTATTCACCACTTCGCCGAGAGGATGGCTGGAGCTTCGACCTTCCCGAGATCATGAAGACAATCAAAGGAACATCTGCCCGGCAGATCAATGTGAAACTCAAGCGCTCTGGCCCCGTCTGGCAGGAGGAATTCTTTGACCACGTGCTGAGGTCGAACGACAGCCTCATGGAACGGATTGATTATGTTTGCCAGAATCCTGTACGGGCGGCGCTGGTAAGAAAGGAAACGGAATATCCGTGGATTTGGAGGGGTAGGATTCCGGTTCTGTGAGTCGGTGATACGGAGAACCAGCGGCCTTTCAGGCCGCCCGACCGGGTCAAAGACCCGGTCCCACACGCGGTCACTTCTGCTGCATCACCAGTTCGCCATTCTCGATCTTCACGCCGCCGACGTTGTCGGGCAGCTTCAGCCGGTCGCGCTGCTCGGCCAGCTTTTTCTGCAGCGCGGGATTCACCAACGAAACCGGGATATTCAGATCGCCGACTTTGAACTCCGTGGGATCGAACGTGGCGTAGCCATCCTTTTCACCGACGTGGCCGGAAATCGTAATCCAAACGTCTTTGCCAGCGATTTGCGTGAGGAACTGGCCGTGTACGAGATCGCCATCGAAACTGACTTGCTGGTCTTTAATGACCGGTGCACCATTGCCGACATCCGAGTTGGGAGTGAGATCTGCTCCGGCGGTGCCGAGCGATTGCGCGAGAACCGCGGTGATCTCGTCGGAATTAATGCGCACTTCAGCCTTGGGATTCTGGCTCGCCGACGATGCGGTCTGTCCGGCCTCGGGCCTGGCGGTATCTGGAGATCCGCTCGTCTGCGGCTGCGTCGCTTGCTGGAATTGCGCCATTTTCTGATCGAACGACTGGGTATGTTCCGCAATGGCCGCTGGCGTTTGCGGCTGCGCCACCGGTGCCGGCCTTTTCAGAACCAGCACGATGGCGACCAACGACGCCACCAGCGTCGCGATGCTGATGATGCGGTCGATGTGGTACTTCTTCATGAAACCATGCTACGGGTAGAAACAAGGCGTGATCAGATGACCAAAGTCACAGAACGGATGGCCGCTGGCCCGAGTTACCTTATCGGTTGTCCCCAGTATTTGTCCGTTTCAATCCAAGCATAGTGATAGTCGCCCGCCAGTTGCTCACGTGAGGGAGTGGGTTCAACCGCAAAGATGTTGCAGAACGTATCGACACACTTCAGCAGACACCTGTGTCCACCAACCAGGGCCGGAGCTGCCCATTTTAGTGAAGGTCTGCTGAACATTCGATGGGGATCTTTGTCCAACTCAAACTGAGTCGCCAGGCCGCCTATTGTTCCGTGCTGGATCTGTGACGAGACGTGGTAGATCAAGTCGTACATGTCCAGATAATCGACCTTGGCTGCCCTGTCAGCTACGCCAAGTGCGCACCAGGATCGTCGCATTTTTTTTGTTCCGTCGGGGGCAGTGTATTCGAACCTGCCTCTGACCCTCTCAAACTCTTTGTTGCTCTGCTCGATAGTGGCTGGATCCAATCGTCCGTACTCTTTTGACCCCGATGCTCGAAGATGCTCTATTTGCTTACGCTGTTCGACCCATGCCCAGTCGGTAAACGCATCGGCCTCTTCGGGGTAGGTTCGTACGTACTCCGCGTT
>JASHPH010000009.1 GCA_030038255.1 Candidatus Sulfotelmatobacter sp.
CTGCCCGGCGATGCGGGAGATACATGCGAAGGCCGCACCCCCGCGCTGAACGCGACCGTGCGCACGGTGTTCGTTGTGGGTCCCGACAAGAAAGTCAAGCTGCAGCTCAGCTATCCCATGACCACGGGCCGCAACTTCGATGAAATTCTGCGTGTCGTCGACTCGCTGCAACTCACGGCCAAGCATTCGCTGGCGACACCCGCCAACTGGAAACCCGGCCAAGACGTAATCGTGGGCGGCAACGTCAGCGACGACGATGCGCGAAAGAAATTCGGCAACTTCAAAGCGCTGAAGCCGTATTTGCGAATCGTGCCCCAGCCGAAGTGAGCCGCGTAACACCAGGTTGCGACCTTCGAGGTTGGGGTTGGAACGGGCGCGGCTTTAGCCGCGCCGACAGCGGCGGAAACAACGCGGGCTTTTAGCCCCTCAGGGCTTGCACCGCCATTTGCGAAACAGAACGGGCCACGGATATAACAGTCCGTGGCCTTTGACTGTCTCCTCGCGGAAGCGCATGCGGTCCGGTGATCGTCCCGGTCTTCAAAACCGGCGATCGTTATCTCGCGATAGCGATGATGGGTTCGACTCCCATTCGCTTCCGCCAATTCTGAGTTCCCTCGGCTTCGCTCGGGATTTCGCCAGCGGGCTCGCGCTGGCGCTCACGCCCGCTGAACGGCTCAACTTCAAAACCGGCGGGTGGCAGGCAATCCTGTCATTGATGGGTTCGACTCCCATTCGCTTCCGCCAATTTGTTTTCGGTGGATTAGCGCGTCGCTGGGATTGTGTGTCAATGTGTGGCAATCAAGAATTCGATCGCCCCTCAGCATTAGGCGTATCGTGGCCTTCGCTTTGTAATCATCACTTCTACTCGGTTTCTACACCGTGGACCGCGGTATGCGCCAACGAACGTTGTTACTCCAAAGTCCTCCGTCCAGGTTCCCGGAAAGAATCGAAGGGGAGGTGTGATTGTGGGGGTGCAAGCGACCGCGGCTCGGATGAGTCAGGAGACGGTGGCAGCAGAAGCGATGCGCAAGCGTTTTGCGCAACGGCAGGGCCGAGAGCCCGCCTCCATCGCAGCCGATGCGACCTACGGAGAACGGGGAAGTTCTGGAATGGTTGCTCGATCGCGGCATCCCGCCTTATATGCGCACGCGAGACAGCGCCCTGAAACCTTCGGGCATATAATTCTTGTGTCAGGCGGACGAGTTGTGAGGCCCGCCGGCCGCGCTGATCCTATCGAATTGCAGCCCTGCAGCTCGCTTCCCGTCGGCCAGTCCGCCGGTGGTGCAAGCCGATGGTGACGACGGCGCGATTGCCCGTTCGCTAGTAATTTCGATTCGGAGAGACTGTCCACTAGCTCGTTGCAGCGGCAAGAACTGAAAATACTGTTTCCTTTACGATCAGGCCGTGATCGGGTGCAAAACGTTGAGTGGTGATAGCCCAAGTTGAGGGACGCACCATGCCATTCTCGATTGCTCAACTCATAGAAAAGCGAAAGAGCGAACAGTACGCCTTGCATAGTTGGTACATCAACCCCAGCCTTGCTCGGGCGCAGATGATCATTGGTTTCGATAAGATCTACGTACGTGGAGAGGGCTCGTATCTTTGGGATGCCGACGGAAACCGCTACCTAGACTTGCTGTCAGGGTTCGGCGTGTTCAATCTGGGACGCAACCACCCAGTGGTCAAGCAGGCGATCCAAGATGCCCTCAATGCTGACCGTCCTAACCTGGTCAAGATGGACTGCCCGCTGCTGGCAGGGCTTTTGGCCGAAGAACTCGTCAAGCGAATGCCTCCCGGGCTCGAGGCGGTGTTCTTCGCCAACTCTGGGGCGGATGCCGTAGACACTGCCCTCAAGTTCGCCCGCGCCGCGACCAAGCGGCCTCGCATGCTCTACCTCGAACACGCGTTTCACGGACTAACTCTGAGTACCCTAGCCCTGAATGGTGGAGAGGAATTCCGCAGAGGGTTTGAGCCGCTCATGGGCGGGTTCGACGCGGTGCCGATGAACGATCTTGAGGCTTTGGAGAAGCAACTGCGCCAGAGGGACGTGGCTGCTCTTATCGTAGAACCGATTCAGGGCAAAGGTGTGTACATCCCAGTCGAGAACTATCTGCCCGAAGCCCAGCGCTTGTGCCGCAAATACGGCACGCTCCTTATCTGCGACGAAGTTCAGGTCGGTATGGGACGTACCGGACGCTTTCTCTGCTGTGAACATTGGAATCTCGAACCCGACATCGTCACTCTGTCCAAGTCACTAGGTGGTGGCTACGTGCCGGTCAGCGCGACCATCACTCGCCGCAAGGTTCATGACGCAACCTTCAGCCGACTGGATCGCTGCCAGGTACATTCCACGACCTTCGGGCAGAACGAACTCGCTATGGCAGCCGGGTTAGCCGCTCTTCACGTCCTGGACGAAGAACACCTCACCGAGCGCAGCGCAACGATGGGGGAAGAGCTTCTAAAAGGGATGGCAGCTTTACAAGGTCGGCACGAGATGATCGCAGATGTGCGGGGCAAAGGTCTGATGATTGGGATTGAATTCAAGGCTCCCAAATCCCTCTCATTGCGCGCCGCATGGACTGCCGCAGAGACCGCCCGGAAGGGTTTGTTTGCCCAACTGGTGGTGATGGCCCTGATGCGCGACCATCGCATCCTGACTCAGGTAGCTGGGCCGGACGTAAACATTATCAAGTTGCTGCCGCCGCTGATCATCGGAGATGAAGAGGTGGAGATGATCGTCACAGCCTTTGACGCCGTGATGGCCGAGGCAGCAAGCGTTGGCGGGCGCGTATGGGCTCAGAGTGTGCAACTGGTCGAGCACGCCCTTGCACGCCAAGTTTGAGGCCCTCACGAGTCCTTGCTCTCCGGGTGAGTCTACAACTGCCGCTAGAGTAGCTTCCGTTGTCAACTGACTCAATCAGGCGTCTCTGACAATGCCGGCCGTGTCAAGCAGTTTCTGAGCGAACCTCGGCGTGCACTCAGAGAAGAACGCCCTTTCGTTCTCGTTGAAGAAGTGCCGTATCCCACCAAGGCTCGCTTTCAATCAGATTCAGAGTTCTTGGGCAAGCAGGGGAGTTCTTTGGGCAAGAACGGGACTTTTTGGGCAAAATGCGGTTTCTAGGCAAAGCCCACTTGCGCGGCATGGCTGTCTTGCCCGCCTAGCAAGGAACGGCTGTGGCGTCGGCGCTGCTGCAGACCGCAGAAAGGGAATTGGAAAAGAGCGGGTGTACGTACGTCACCCTCGATACGACCAGGCCACTGCGGCGAGCCGTGCGGTTTTATGAGAGGCACGGTTTCTCTCCGTCTGGCCCGATCTCCGACTTCTTCGGCATGGAACTGCTCGAATATACGAAGACTCTCTAGGCCGGCTCGAAGTTGTGCTTCCGGCGAGTCGGAACACGGTCGAGAAAGTCACCGCTGACCTGCGGGGCTTCCCCTGATACACTCTTGGGGCTGGAGGTTTCCCATGCCCCGCTTCTCCCGCCGCTCATTCATGCAGTTGTCAGCAGTTGCCTCGGCCGCATCTGTATTTCGCGGCATGAGCGAGGCGCAGATGGCCGCTGCCGCGCGACCGGCGGTGCACTCGGCCAATGCCGTCATCATCGACTCGAATGAGAATCCTCTGGGCCCATGTCAGGCTGCGCGCGAGGCCGTTGCCGGGATGATTCCACAGGGCGGGCGCTACCAGTTCAATCTGACCAATGATCTCGCCGCCCTTTTTGCGCGAACGGAGGGTCTCGACCCCGAGTGGGTGCGGCCGACGGTCGGCTCGACTCCGCCGCTGGGCCTGGCGGTCCTCGCGTTCACTTCTCCGAAGCGGAGCTATGTGACCGCCGATCCCGGCTACGAATATGGAATGAACCTCTGCGAGAGCAGTGGTGTGCGCGTGGTGAAAGTTCCGCTCACCGCAAGCTACGCTCACGATGTGAAAGCCATGCTCTCCGCCGCGCCCGACGCGGGGCTTTTCTACATCTGCACTCCGAACAATCCCACGGGCACGCTCACTCCGCACTCCGACATTGAACACTTGGTCGCGAACAAACCGAAAGATTCCATCGTTCTTGTGGACGAAGCCTACATTCACTTCGCCGAAACGGCGCAGTCCGCCATCGATCTGGTGAAGGCGGGCAAAGACGTCATCGTGCTGCGGACGTTCTCGAAAATCTATGGCATGGCCGGCCTGCGCTGCGGCTTCATCATCGCGCGGCCCGACCTGATGCAAAAAGTGATGGAACGTAATGGCTGGAATCCGATGCCGGTGACAGGTGTCGTCGCGGCCATGGCCAGCCTGAACGACGCGCAATTGATCCCCGAGCGCCGCCGCATCAACACGGAGATTCGTCAGCAAACGTTTCAGTGGCTCGACCGCAATGGCTTCTCCTACATTCCGTCGGAGTCGAACTGCTTCATGCTCGACACCAAGCGGCCGGGCCAGCAGGTGAGAGAGGCGATGGCAAAGGAAAATGTGCTCGTCGGTCGCATCTGGCCGGTAATGCCGACATACGTCCGCGTTACCATCGGAACGCAGGAAGAAATGGAACGCTTCCAGGCCGCATTCCAGAAGGTGATGAAGGCGTAGGCAGCGCCCGGCACTGTTGAGAGAATCACTCGACGGCTTCGGTCCACTTCACCAGACGTGCTTCCCGGCTGCTCTTGTGCGCGAGCAGGAGGGCGCGCATGGTGCGCAGGGCCTGCTCCGGTGTCACTCCCAGCGGAGATCCTTTTTCGATGGCGTCGCGAACGTTTTCGTAGAACCCGCGATAGTCTCCGGGCTCCGTTCTCACTTTGCGCGGCTTCTCATTGACCCGGCTCAGTGTGCCCCAGAGCTCTTCGGGCTCCTCGCCCCAGTTTGCGCCCCAGTCGAGGCCGTCCGGCGGATTGTTGCGGAGAATTTCCTCCTGCGGATCCATGCCATATTTGATGAACGACCCCTCGCTCCCATGCAGCAGCAGGTGCGGCCCCGGAGCATAGGCGATGATGCGGGCCCGCAGCGTGGCGCGCAGTCGTGGATACTGCATGATCACGTCGAAAGCATCGTCGACTTGTGACGTCTCGCGCTGGTGTAGCGCCGCGGCGTAAATCGTTTCCGGCTCGCCAAACAGCACCAGCGCTCCATCGATCAGGTGCGGACCAAGATCCCAGAGAACACCGGCCGCAGGAAAATCTGCCTTCTCGCGCCAGGCGTTTGGCTTGGCTTGCAGGCGGAAGCGATCGAAACGCGCTTCATATTCGGCGACTGTGCCCAGGGCACCGGAGGCCACCAGCTTCTTGACCGTGTGAAACGCGCTGTCGAAGCGGCGGTCCTGATAAACCGTGAGCAGGCGTCCGCGTTCCGAGGCCAGGCGCACCAGTTGCTCGGCCTCGGCCATGGTGGGCGTGAAGGGCTTGTCGACCACGACGTCGCGGCCCGCCTCGAGGCAAGCTTTGGTGTAGGAGAAGTGCGAATCGTTGGGCGTCGCGACCACGCACAAGTTGATCGTTTTGTCGGAGAGCAGTTCGTCGAGCGTGCGCGCTTGGCGAACTTGCGGATATCTTTCCTTCGCTTTCGAAGTATGACGCTCGAGAACGCAGGCCAGCTCCATGCCCGCGACTCCGCGGATCACTGGCGCGTGAAACGCCTGCCCTGCCAGCCCGAAGCCAATCAGTCCGACTCGTACCATAGTCTGGCTAAAGCCTGACGAAGATTCTTCAGCGGTCCTTCAAACGCCGCACGAATTTCAACCCAGACCAAACGTCTGTAACGGCGCAGACTTTCACGTCTACCAGCCCGTCGGCAAGGCCGATCCCGCGCACTACGTTCTCATCCAAATCGGTTGCCACGCCCGAACTTTTCTTCGGCCAGCTCACCCATAACATGCCGGCGAGAGCAAGCGACTTCGCGATCCGCTTGAATTCCTTCGCCAGCTCTGCCTTCGACGTGGTGAACAGCATGGCGAAATCGAGTGGGGCTTTGCCGTCGCGGACAACCTCGCACGCGGCCAGCGGCGACTTCAACTCCGCCAGCACATCGGATGGTGCCTTGACCAGGCAGACGCGGAACCCGTCTTTGATTCCCAGTTTTTTCGGTAGTGGCGTACCTGAATATCCGGGCATGGTGGGAGCATCTTACCCGAAATGAGTCGCTGGAGTGTGATGCGATCTACTGCACCGGCGAATAGTAACCGCGCCGCGCACGGACGCGGAGATCCTTGCGATTGTTGGCGACGATTTCAATCGTACGGTAGTGGCCATCCGACTTGAAGTCTGCCGGCTTGTAGGACACAGCATATTGGCTGCGGAGCTCGTCCTGAATTTCAGCGAAGGCGTTGGCGACGTCGCGAATCTGGAAGGGAAAGAAGGCGCGTCCGCCGGTGGCATCGGCAATGCGCTCGAGCACCTTATCACCGGCACCCTTGGTACCGCTCACGTTTGTGCTGATCGTGTAGACGATGGCCTCCGCCCGTTGCGCCATTTCAATGGCCTCTTCGCGCGTGACGTGGCTCAGGTTGTCCTCGCCATCGCTGAGCAAAATCACGGCTCGACGAACCGTTGTAACCTTCGGGGCCTTCAGCAGCTTGTCGCGGCAAGCGTAATAGAGCGCGTCGTAGAGCGCTGTGCCGCCGCCGGGTCGCAGCACGCGCACACCGTGAGCCAGCGCTTCCGTGTCGTCGGTGAAATCCTGCGTCACTTCCGGAGTAGCGTCGAAACCAACCACAAAGGCCTGATCGTATCCGTGGCGCACCGTCTGATTCAGAAATTCAATGGCGGATTCCTGCTCGAACTTGAAGCGGTCGCGCACCGAGTTGCTGGCGTCAATAAGCAGTGCGACTTGCAACGGCAGATTGGTTTCCGCGTGAAAGCTGCGGATCTCTTCCGGAGGCTTGTTGTCGTCGACCACACGGAAGTCGTTCTGCTTCATGTCGATGATGCGCTTGCCGTGCTTGTCGGTCACGGTGAACACGACGTTGACTTCGTTGGTGGTCAGCTTGATGGTGGTGGCCGGTTCGACCGCGTCGTTGCCGCCTGCGGCCGGCTTGGGCTGATCCGTCGCTGAGGTTGCAGGAGGATTGTTGCCGGTTGATACCTGCGTGGGCTGCGCCGGAGCTCCGGCGGGTGGCACCGAAGCCGGCGTTGGCGATTGCGCGATCGCAGCTGCTGCAAGGAACACGAGCAGCGCGGCTCTGGCCATCTGGAGCAAAGATTTCACCCCCACGTTGTCCCTCTGCTGATCACATTATAGCTGCGTCCTTTTGAGCAGGACATCCCCTTTGATCGTCGCCAGAAACGCCTGCAATTCGGCCGGCAACGGGCTCGTGAGGGCAATCAAATTGCCCGTTCGCGGATGGGCAAGCTCGAGTTGCGCCGCGTGCAGGAAATTTCGCGACAGAGAGATGGTTTTGTCGCGTCTTCCGCCGCGCAGCTGCGGACGCAACTCCGCGGGCGCTCCGTAAAGCCTGTCCCCGACGACCGGATGCCCCAGCGCCGCCAGGTGAACGCGAATCTGATGAGTTCTTCCCGTGTCGATCTTGACTTCCAGCAAGGTGAACTTGCCAAAAGCCGTGTCCAGACGGCGAAGTACGCGGTAATGCGAAATCGCCTCTCGCCCGCCTGTATGCCGCGTGGTCATCCGCGTGCGGCGCACGCGGTCGCGGCTGATGCTCGCAGCGATTGTTCCGGAATCCTTCTTCATCCAACCATGCACCAGCGCGATATAGGTCTTCTTCACCTCGCGCCGCGCGAACTGCGCGGCCAGTTTGCGATGCGACTCGTCATTTTTCGCCACTACGATCAGGCCGCTCGTCTCCTTGTCGAGACGATGCACGATGCCCGGCCGCAGCTCGCCGCCAACGGCCGAGAGGCTGGCGAAGTGATGCAGGAGCGCATTCACGAGCGTTCCGCGATTGCGCTGGTCTTCGGTCGCCCCGGCGCCGGCATGAACCATCATTCCGGCAGGCTTGTTGATGATGGCGAGATCGTCATCTTCGTAAAGAACTTCTAGCGGAATTTCCTCGGCGATAGCCCGCAGCGCCGGTCGCGCGGCTGGGCCAAGAATCGTGATGCGTTCGCCGCCACGCAGCTTCAGGGACGCTTTCGCAGATCCATCATCCACCAGAATTTTTCCCGCTCGGATGAGCTCCTGCGCGCGCGCGCGGCTGACGTCGAGACGGGCGGCGAGGAATTGGTCGAGGCGCTGACCGGTGTCTCCGGGCACGACCGAGATCGATGTGGGCGATCGCTCCGGCATTGGCCTGTCTAGGATACGGCACAGGACGACAATGTAGATCCTGGTGCTTACCGTGTCGCACTGACCGGCTGCGCGGGAACTTGCTTTGCTCCCGGCCGCAGCCACCAGATCAGGCCGCCGGCCAGCACCAGGCCGATGGCGATCAGTTGCGTGCCGGTCATGGCGCCGCCGAAGACGGAACCGCGGCCGGGATCGTCGCGAATAAATTCCAGGAAGAATCGGGCAACGCCGTACACAAACATGAAAGCGCCGATGACCTGGCCGTCGAACTTCCTTCGCTTTAGCAGCCACATGCAGAGCAAGAAGTTCGCGAACTCCACCGCCGACTCGAACAATTGTGTCGGCTCCAGCGGAATGTTCAACGGCGTTCCCGTGATCTGCTGCGCGAGCGGGTTGGTGAAGGTCACGCCCCACCAGTGCTGAGTCGGTTTGCCGTAACAGCACCCGGCCGCAAAGCAGCCGAGCCGGCCGATGGCGTGGCCCATCGCCAGCCCGGGAGCGAAGGCGTCGCAGGTTCCGAGCGGCGGCATGTGATTTCTCCAGATGTACCACGCCGCCGCGACAAATGCCGCCAGCAGTCCTCCGGAAAAAACCCCGCCCGCCTGTAATGTCGCGATGCTGAAGATCTCGCCCGGATGCGCCGTGTAATAGCTCCAGTCGTTGATGACGTAAAGCACCTTGGCGCCGAGAATGCCGCACAGCACCGTGAGAATTCCCAGATTCCACGCCTTGTCGCCGTTCATGCCTAATTTTTTCGAGTTGCGAACGCTGATCCAGAGACCGATCAGCACGCCCACGGAAACCAGAAATCCGTACGTGGGAAGGAAGAAGCGGCCGATATGAAAAAGTTGTGGGTGCACAATCGATTGGGTGCGGGAAGTAGCAATTTGCTACAGGATCAGTCTAGCAGGAAACGCTTTGCTACCCGCCCGCGTGGCTCAGGTCCGCGGGCGAAAGTCGCTGCGTTAAGAATAATCAAGCCGACCCGCTGTGCCGTGTGACGGGCCGAGAATGAACCCGTCGTTAGACGTTGGGAACCCGCCGAGACCCATTAGGCATCTCCGCATGGCGGAGCATCGCTCACCGGATCCTAGTTCGAGTCAAGTCCCCGTTCATTCAGTGTTGGTTCAAAAATCGGTTGCCGTCATCACCAACCTGGCAGGCTGGCTTTCAATTCGGATGCTAGGCAAATCGCGCGAAATTGGCAAGTGGATGAGCACAAAAAGTTGGCAGGTAGTTTGCAACCAAAGTAATGCTGCGTTTACAAGAACCGCTTGCGAACTTCGGCGCCCGTTACCGCCCCAGCGCTGGCTTTTCGCGGGCGAACGGGGGTAAGTGATTCGGTTGCTGGACTGTGCGTGTATACTCTGGAAACAAAACATCAGGCCCAAAGCGAGCTCGCGGGCGTCTCGGCGAGGCGCTGGAGAAGTCTCACAGATGTCCAAAATTCGAGCGTTCGTGCTGGCAGCGGTGGTGGCGCTTGTCGGCGCGCACGTCTTGGTGCTGGTTGCCCGGTACGCTACTTCGTCCGCGTCGCTTTGGGGCGACATAATCGGCGCCGCGCTCGCGCCCTTGTTGGCGTCGGTTGCCGCGTGGTTCGCGGCCCGCGATTCCGGCACGTTCGGCAGGCGCGTCTGGCGACTGGTATCGCTCTCGCTTCTGCTGGCTGGCATTGGCGGAATCCTCTACACCTATTCCTACGATTACGCGCAGAAGCCTCCGGGCTTCTGGCCGAGCGACATTTTCGTGTTTTTTTGGGCCGTACCAGCGACGATGACGCTGTTTCTGAGCCCGAGGGACCCAAACAGCGGCTTCCGCTGGCTGCGCATGTGCGACTTCGTGCAGGTCAGCACGCTGGTGCTCGCAATTGAGCTCTCGCAGTTGTATGTTCCCTCGCTTTGGATGAGTTCCGCCAACGCCATGGCGAACCGTGCTCTGGAGGCTGGGATCGTTTTCTTCGGTCTCCTGGCGCTCAGTTTCCTGGCTCGCGGATTGTTTGCGACTTTTCGTCCCGCTCGCCGCATTTTTCGCCGGCTGGCTGTCTTCTTCATCGCGTTCAGCGTCACGACCAACGCGACCCTCTACGCTTTTGCCGTGGATAACTACAAGCAGGGTACCTGGCTCGATTTTTCCTGGACCGTCACGTACTGCCTGCTCGCCGTGCTGGCCGCAACCTGGAGCGACCCCTCGCGTGACGTGACCGAAACCCTCCCTCCGCGGTCGCGCACCACGGAATTGGCAGCTCAATTTCTTCCGCTCTTCATTCCTGCCATTGTGTTTCCTCTGGCGCTGCGCATCGCGCAGGAACAGTTTCTCTGGTCTGTGGTGCTGGTAACGGCGTCTTTCGTGGCCGCCAGCGCGCGCCTGTTCGTGGTGCAGAATCAAATGCTGGTCAGTTCGCGAGAACTGGAGAAAAATCTGAAGCTGCTGCAGGGCATCACCGAGGGCACCACCGACGCCGTATTCGTGAAGGATCTCGAGGGCCGCTATCTGATGATCAATTCCGCCGGCGCCCGCTTCCTCGGGCACTCCGTGGACGAAGTGATCGGCCGGACTGACGCGGAACTGTTCGTTCCTGAAGTCGGCCGCGACATCATGGAGCGTGACCGCAAGGTGATCGAGTCAGGGTATGTCCAGACTTATGAGGAGTTCGGCACCGCCGCGGGCGTTACACGGTTGTACTCGGCGACAAAAGGGCCTTTTCACGATCCCAGCGGCCACGTCGTGGGGTTACTCGGCATTTGCCGTGACATCACCGATCGCAAACGAGCTGAAGAAGAGATACGCCAGTCAGAACAGAAACTCCAGATGCACATCGAGAACACGCCGCTCGCGGTAGTGGAATGGGATCTCGATTTCCGCGTGGTCGCCTGGAATCCCGCTGCCGAGCGCATCTTTGGTTACTCGCGCGAGGAGGCGAGCGGCCAGCATGGGCATTTCATTGTCCCGCCCGACGTTCGTCCCGCCGTCGACCGCGTCTGGCACGAACTGCTGACGACCAAGAAGGGCGGGATGCGGGGCAGCGCCAATGACAACGTCACTAAAGACGGCCGCCTGATCTCCTGCGAGTGGTACAACACGCCGCTGATCGACGATGCGGGCCGGGTGCTCGGCGTCGCCTCGCTCGTGCAGGACGTCAGCGAACGCGTTGGGCTGGAAGAAAGACTGCGGCAGTCGCAAAAGATGGAAGCGGTAGGGCGTCTGGCCGGAGGCGTGGCTCACGACTTCAACAACCTTCTGACCGTCATCCTCGGCTACACGCAGATTCTGGCCGATGGCGTTCCCTCCGGCAGCCGGCTCGCGGACAGCGCCGCTCAGATCAAATCAGCGGCCGACCGCGCCGCCGGCATCACCCGCCAGTTGCTGGCCTTCAGCCGAAAGCAGGTGCTCTCGCCTCGCATCATCAACTTGAATGACATCATGCTGAACCTGGATTCGCTGCTACGGCGTCTCATCGGCGAAGACATCGAAGTGATCACGATGCCGGCCAACGATCTGGGCTCAGTCCGGGCCGATCCTGGGCAGATTGAGCAGGTCCTGATGAATCTGGCCCTGAATGCACGCGACGCCATGCCGCACGGCGGCACGCTCACGCTGGAAACGGCGAATGTTGACCTGGACGAGGCCTACGCCGGTGAACATCAGCCGATCGGCCCAGGTCATTACGTGATGCTGGTCGTAAGTGACAACGGACATGGCATGACCCCGGAGGTGCGGGCTCGCGTCTTCGAACCGTTTTTCACGACCAAGGAAGTGGGCAAAGGGACCGGTCTGGGACTCTCGACCGTGTACGGGATCGTCAAGCAGAGCGGCGGCTATATCTGGGTCTGCAGCGACCCGGGCCGCGGAACCAGTTTCAAGATCTATTTTCCCCGCGTGGATCAGCCAGCGCACTCGCTTAGATCGGACAGACGGCTGAGTGGCGTGCAGCGCGGTACCGAAACCATTCTGCTGGTGGAAGACGATCCGCAACTTCGCCAGCTCAGCTCCTCGGTCCTGACGCATTGCGGCTATAAGGTTCTCGTCGCCGGCGGGCCTGAGGAAGCGCTCACCGTCGCACAATCGAACCATCGTGACCTGCGCCTGCTCGTCAGCGACGTGATCATGCCGACCATGAATGGCCGGCAATTGGCGGAAAAAATTCTGCAGATTTCCCCGAAAACGCGAGTTCTCTATATTTCCGGCTACACCAACAACGCGATCGCCCACTACGGCGTGCTCGATGAGGGACTGTGGTTTCTGCCCAAACCCTTCACTCTCTCCGCCCTGATCGCCAAAGTGCGCGAAGTGCTTGATGCCCCTGCGGCTACTTACCAGGGTGAGCGCACTCCTTAGGGAATCGGCTAGCGATTCCCTTCCGCCCAATAGCTAGCACGCGCCAGCACGGTCTTATTTCGCGCATCTTTCAGCCGCACTCGAAGCTGGTGCAGCCCGGGATGCGGATTCTTCGGCGCAATGCTCAGCATGTACCTGCTGTGCAGGTGGTTGGTGAAGTCGTTCATGCGTAGGTCGAATTTCTTTCTGGTTTCGAACATCTCGTACTCGCCGCCCGTCAGCTCGGCAACGGTTTTGGGAACATTCTTTCGCATCGCCTGCACCACCATTAGTAAAGGTGCGAGAAGATCGGGCGAGGGATTCATTTCGTTCATGTTCGTGCCGCGCTCCGTGTCAAGAATGTTCGAGAGGGACGGCGAAAATGTGAGCGTGTAAACGAGCGTGTTGCTTCCGCCCACTGCAGCCACGACAGCGTCCAACTTGTTCCCGAGGACGCTGCCATGGTCGCGGGTCTCACTGATCAGCAAGAGAACACGTTCCCGCTCCTCCGGTTCTTTCTTGAGCAGGCTGACCGAATAATTAATGGCATCGAGGATTGCCGCGCCCTCATTTCCCGGCTGCAGATGGTTCAGATCGGCTGTGATCAGAGTGCCGTCGCTTGTAAAGTCCCGCGCAAGGTCAACCTCGCGGTCGAACTCCACGAGCGCGACCCGCGCCGTTCCCAGGCTGAACAGCGGTTCCAGCATGGATTTCAGGCCCTCCATGCGAGGAAATTCGTAATAGGCGCGGCGGCCGCGCTGAATCGTGACGACCAGCGAGATCGGCTGTCCTTCAGGAACTTCGTCCAGGCGCACGGTCTGCTCGATTCCGTCGTCTTCAACTGCGAAGTCGCTGACCTGGAGTCCGTACACTATTCCGCCCCGCTGGTCTTTCACCAGTGTCGGAATCAGCACCATGTTGGATTGAGTACGGAGAGTGGTTTCCTGCGGAGTCGCTTCGGGGGAAGGTACAGTGATAGAAAGCAGCGTGAGGAAGAGAAATGCTGTGGGGCGCAGCCTATCAGGCCTTGCGGTCGTCGCCCAGCACTTTATCCAGCGCATCTGCTAATAGATGCGCGCGCCTCTGGTAATCGGTTGCTCCGCTGTCCTGTTTTCGTTTGAGCAGGTGATATTCGTCGGCAATGTTGAGCGCCGCCAAGACGGCCAGCCGCACCGTGTCAATCGTGTTGGTCGCTTCGGCGACGGCACGCATCTTGGAGTCTACATACTCGGCGAGCTTCAGAATGTATTCGGGGTCGGTTCCGCGCAGGTTGTAAGCCTGGTCGAAGATCTCCACGCGCACGCTGCCATTCTGTGCGTCTTTCACCGCCTGATTTTTCGTCGCTGTAGCCACAACTCTCCTCGCACTAAGTCGCGCCGATGCTTGGCGCGTTCAGCCCACCTCAGCTGGCCTCGGCAATGGACTCAATCTGCTCCAGCATCTTCTCGACGCGCCCGCGGATGACTTCTCTTTCTTTCTTCAACTGCACCGCCTCGCGCCGCAGCGTGACCAATTCCTCTTCGCGCTCTTCCAGTTGCTGCCGCAGACGCTGGGCATCGCGCTCGGCCGCGGCCTGCGATTGACGCGCCGCCTTGTACATTTCTATGGTGCGATAAACCTTCTCTTCCAGAGCCTGAAAATCGTCCGCGGGAACCTGGTCTGCTACCTGCTCCACTGCATTCAACGCCATAAGTGCACTCTTCCTGACCCCAATTTCGAGAACTTCTCCGCAGTATACTCCAGATCTTTGTGGAGAACCCGGTCCAAAGCTATTGCCTCGGGCTGGGTCCAACAGCCGGGCTTAGAGGGGCCGGTTCGGGAACGAAGATTGGCTATAATCACTGCTGCTCGTCGCTGCTGATCTTTACTGCTGACCCCGCGGCTCAAGCCATCAGGAGGCTCACCATGAAGCACGTCGCCCGATTTCCATTCGCATTGCTTCTAACGCTACTCACGCTGGCGTCTCTGACAGCTGCCAAAACCAACGTCGAACTCAAAGATGCTCAGGGCAAGTCTGTCGGCAACGTGATCATCTCGGATCAGGGCCCCGGGGTTGGACTTGAACTCCACCTGCACGACCTGCCTCCGGGAGAGCACGCGATTCACTTCCATCAAACGCCGAAGTGTGAAGCGCCCGATTTCAAGTCGGCGGGCGGCCACTTCAATCCGGAGGGCAAGAAGCACGGATTCGACAATCCTGAAGGCCACCACGCCGGCGACATGAAGAATCTTACGGTTGGTGCAGACGGCAAGGCCGAAGGCCGGATGGAAGACAAAGACGTCACGCTCATGGATGGCCCGCACTCGCTGCTCACGAATGGTGCGGCGATCGTAGTTCACACCAAAGCGGACGATTACAAAACTGACCCGTCGGGCAATTCCGGAGACCGCATCGCCTGCGGCGTGATCACGAAGTAGTTGTGACTCTGAACGGAAACGGAAGTCTGTCATCCCGAGCGAGGATTGTGCTCTGCACAGCAGAGCACAACCGCAGTCGAAGGATCCCTTCCCCCTCCACCGTCGTCATTTGATGCGCAACTTCCCCAGCCTCCGCACCGCCTCATCCAGCGTCTCCGGCTTCTTGCAGAAGCCGAAGCGCACCTGCTGCGCACCGTCGCTGGGATGGCGGTAGAAACTCGATCCCGGCACGGTCGCCACGCCAATTTCCTGCACGAGGTAGCGCGCAAAAGAAACGTCGTCTTGATAGCCGAAGGCGGAAATGTCGGTCATCACGTAATACGCTCCACGCGGCAGGAAACACTTGAACCCCGCCGCGGCCAGCGCCGGAACCAGATGATCGCGCCGCACCCGGTATCCCTCGGCCAGCTTCGCGTAGTATTCCGCGGGCAAACTGAGCGCGGCCGCGCCGGCCTCCTGCAACGGCGCAGGCGCGCCCACAGTCAGAAAATCGTGCACCTTGCGGATGGCAGTCGTGATCTTTTCCGGCGCCACGGTCCAGCCCACGCGCCATCCTGTCACACTATAGGTCTTGGACATGCCGTTGATGGTCACCGTGCGCTCGCGCATGCCATCGAGCGACGCCATCGAAATATGCTTGGTCCCGTCATACACAATGTGCTCGTAGATCTCATCGGTAATCGCGAGTACGTCGAACTCGACGCACAAGTCGCGGATCAGTTCGAGCTCAGCCAGCGTGAAAACCTTGCCTGTAGGATTGTTCGGCGTATTCACGATGATCGCTTTCGTGTGTTTGTCGAAAGCGTGGCGCAGTTCTTTCTCATCGAACGTCCACTCGCCGTTCTGATCTTTCGGCGGACGCAGCTTCACAAACTTCGGCTTCGCCCCGCTCAGCACCGAGTCTGGCCCGTAGTTCTCATAGAATGGCTCGAAGATGACGACTTCATCGCCGGCGTTGCAGCAGGCGAGCAGAGTTGAAATCATCGCCTCAGTTGAACCGCAGCAGACTGTAATTTCTTTCTCGGGATCGATTTCCAAGCCGTGCGCAGCTCTCATCTGTCGCGCGATTGCGTTGCGTAGATTTTTCGCACCCCAGGTGATGGCGTACTGATTCACATCCGCTGCGATGGCTTGCTGCGCGGCCTGTTTGATCTCGGCGGGCGCGGGGAAGTCAGGAAATCCCTGAGCGAGATTGACCGCACCATGCAGCATGGCCTGTCGCGTCATCTCACGGATGACCGACTCGGTGAAGTGCGCAACCTTGTCGCTGAGAAAGTGCTTGCGATGCGTGATAGGAGCGCTGGAAGTTACCCTTTCAGACATAGCAGGCAGACTAGCATAGGCGGCGTCATCAGAAGTTTCAAAACGGAAATACGGTAAACAATAAGTGCTTTTGGGTGGCGCAGCGCTTCCAGCGCTGCGATAGAGTGGCCGTAGAAACAACCGGCTTTAGCCGCCGAGGTAGCAATGGCAGCGCCGCCCAGAGGAAACACCGGTTACAGCACGTACTTTATTACGGTTTCTACGTTCCAGAAGCAGAGCCTCTTTCAGTCAGAGCGCTTCACTCTTCCGTTCATTGAAACTCTGTTGCATTACCGACTTCAGACGAAGTACCTGTTGCATGAGTTCGTGGTCATGCCGAACCACCTTCACCTGCTGCTAACCCCGATAGTTACCCTGGAGCGGGCTCTACAGTTCATCAAGGGCGGATTCTCGTATCGTGCCAGGAAGGAGCTGGGATATGCGGGCGAGATCTGGCAGCCAAGTTACTACGACCGGCGGGTTAGAGACATGCAGGAGTACCTCAATTTCAGGGAGTACATTCGCCAGAATACCGTCAGCCGTGGCTTGGCTGCAGAACCGGAAGAATATCCCTACGGCTCGGCTTATCCGGGATTTGTGTTGGATGAAGTTTCGGAGCGGTTAAGGCAGGCAGTTTGAGGCGACCCTCAGGGTCTAAAGCCGATTGGTATTCTTGGCGATCTGGATCGCAGGCCTGAAGGCCTGCGCCACCCAAAATCTGCACCGCCGATGAAAGGCCGATCCCTGTCTGACCCAACGCCCCACCCTACTTCTTCACCACTATCCCCAACTCCCGCAACTGCCGCTCGCTCACCGGCGTGGGCGCGTCCACCATCAAATCCACCGCGCGGGCAGTTTTTGGGAATGGAATCACTTCCCGCAGGCTCTCGGCGCCAGCGAGAATCATGACAATGCGGTCCAGGCCAAGCGCAATCCCGCCATGCGGAGGCGTGCCATATTCCAGCGCTTCCAGAAAGAATCCAAAGCGCGACTTGGCCTCTTCTTCCGTCATGCCCAATGCGCGGAAGATTTTGCGCTGAATATCCTGCCGATGAATACGAATCGAGCCCGACCCCAGCTCGGTGCCGTTCAGCACCACGTCGTAGGCCAAGGCCCGCACCGCGCTCAACGGCGACTGCGGATCATTCACTGATTCAACCCCTGCCTCCAGCAGGCCCATGTCCTCCTCGTGCGGCGAGGTGAACGGATGGTGCGCCGCCATCCACTGCCCTTCGTCCTGGTCCCACTCGAACATGGGAAAATTCGTGACCCACATAAAACGAAAGTCGCCGCGCTGAAAACACTTGTGCCGGTCTGCATATTTCTGGCCCAGCGCCAGCCGCAGCAGGCCCGCCGAGGCGTAGATCGAAAGCTCTGCCGGCGTTACCTTGCGATGCGCGGGCATCGCAGTCTGCGGCCCGGCGTGCGCCGAGCCAGCCACGAGCACGATCAGGTCGCCCTCCTGCGCGCCACATTTTCTCGTAATCGCAGCGGCCGCCTCAGGATATTTGTTGCCGATGCGCTTGAAATCTTCATACACGCGCGCCCCGCCCTTGGAATGGAACATCGGCTTGATGTCGTCCCGCTCCTTGCGCGAAAGCTCGCCGACCTGCGGTGTGCGGATCGCGATCACCGGCAGATTGGCGTTGATTGCCAGTTCCTGCAGATTTTCCGCGCTGAAACAATCGCGCACATCGGTGAACGCGGGCAGCCGCAGGTCGGGCTTGTCGATGCCAAACTGACGGATGGCCTCGTCATAGTCCATGCGCGGGAAGGGCGTCTTGATCTCAAATCCAGCAGCCTTGAAGGCCGCGGTCAAGAATCCCTCAACCACCTCCCAAACGCGCTCCGGCTGCGGATACGAGATCTCAAGATCGATCTGCGTGAACTCGGGCTGGCGGTCGGCGCGCAGGTCCTCGTCGCGGAAGCAGCGCACGA
>JASHPH010000106.1 GCA_030038255.1 Candidatus Sulfotelmatobacter sp.
CGTACGATCCAGTCAAACCTGCTGCGAATGCAGAACTGTCCTGCCGACGGACAATACCGGAACCGCGGGTCGCGGTACCAGTGGCGTCATCGAATTCAATCAACCGACCGGTAGTGAACAGGCCTGGGTTGTTGTTGGCATCGGGGACGCAGGTGCCCGTCCCTAGGTCAGAACTGGTCGAGCATCCGCCCATGCTCAGGGCAAAAGTCGTGCTGCCGGCTGACGTATTGAGGATCAGGCAGCCACTTTGTTCAAACGTGCTTCCGATTCCACTTCCATTTCCAAACTGCTCCAAAATGGAGTACGAACCTCCAGTGATCGCACTGCCCGTCTGCGAACCTGAGGTTCGGATAACGTCCAGCACTCCTCCCGTAACATTGCCAGAGCCGTCGGCGGCAAAGCTTCCCGCCATGGCTACCGGTCCGTTTCCGTCAAAACCCTGCAGCAGGAAAGCATAAGAACCTTGCAGACTGGCGTTGACCGTAGTGACGCTGCCACCCTGGGAGGGACTACAGGCGTTGGCGGGAAGCGACGACCACTCGTAGATGTTAAGTGTCACTCCTCCCCGCGCCGCATACGGCGCCTGGCTGTCGTAGACCGTCACAGAAGGCGTGTAAGCCCCATTGCCCGGCAGATTCGAGGGGCTGGCAGTAGGAGTCCCGGAGACTACCGCAGACGAAGCGCCCGGCGTCAGCGTCATTCCCAGCTGCCCTGAAATTCCTTGCGGACCGCTCGAATTCCAGGTATAGGGCGGCATGCCGCCCGACACGAGAATCGTCATAGGCTGATAGGGCACGCCAAAGTAGGCCGACGGGTAGCGAGGAACTGTAACGGTCAGCGCGGGCGGCGCAATGATCACGTAATTCGTAGCGGAGGTGGCGGTGGCTCCCGTCGCGTCCGTCACTTGCAGCTCAACTTGCGAGCAGCCGACGGCGGTCGGTGTGCCAAACAGATATGCATACGAGCTTGTCGAGCCCAGAGCTAGGCCCGGCGGCAGCGATCCCGAAGCCACGGTCCAGCTGAAGGGGGCTGTTCCCCCTGTGGGCCGTGGAGGCTCTGCGGCATTTGGATTGAAAGTCTGGCCAATGGTCCCGTCCGGATTGCCTGGGTTCTGCTGCGTCGGGTTGTAACTGCTGCAGCTGGTGTTGTATTGCGACAGAGCTCCAGCGACGCCCAAGGGCGGGTTGATCACGATCGGCATGACCAAGGTCGCTCCACTCGCGGCCGCGGCCACCACATTGACTTGAACGGTTGAAGTCACAAGGCTGGCAGAAGGAGCCGTGTATGTAACGGACATCGCGCACTGGTCCGAAAGCTGGCCCGCTGGCACTCCGAAAGGATATTGCAGGCTCCAGCAAACCGCCTGGTTTGCTGCGATGCTCACGCTTTGTCCCGCATCGATGACTGGATTCGACGACGGAGAGGTGAATGCCAGCCCGGCCGAGTTAGGCTTTGAGGTCGACGAGCAGCCGATCAGTAACAGGCAGAGGGATATGATTGCAGCGGTTACCACCTGAGTTAGTTTCACTTCATGTCCTTCCACGTAGACCCGCTATAGAGTAAAGACATTTCGAGCAAAGACACGTTCGCCGCAAAGCGAAACGGCAGCGCGCCGAGCGTTGGCAGCTCGCACGGCAACGCATACTCTTGACCATGAAAGCCGGAACTGTCAAGCCAGTTGAGCTGCGACTTGGTCTAGCGCTGCGCCGATTCGCGCTGCGAATCGTTCTGAGTCGACAAAACGCTGCCGGGCCTCGCTGCGGCGGGCAGATCCTTCACCGTCGCCTTGACCCAGTCGAACAGATGGCCCTCAGTACCTGCCTTGGCGAGGTCGCGCACGTTGTCATAGCGCACCACTTCAGCATTCTTTGGCGCTGCGTTCCGAATGGCGGCTTTGCATTCGTCTGGCGTGACAACGTTGCCCATCACTTGCTGAATCCGCAAGTGCGTCGATTTCAAGGTGGGCAGCCACTTCACCGGATCCAGATTTTCCACTTTCTTGAGGAAGTCGGGCTGCGCAAAATTCGTTCCGTGAATGTCCTCCTTCACGATCGGCGACTTCGCCAGCCAGACCGGCCAGTCGCCCCAGGGATCGAGCACGTCAACCGCCTTGAGGCGGGGATCCGCAGCCGCGGCCAGGAGCGCGATGGCCCCACCCGACGACTGGCCAAACATTCCAATCCGGCTCATATCAATGTCGCCGCGCTGCGCCAGATAATCCAGAATGAACTTTACGTCATGCACCGTGCTTCCCAGCGACTCCTGCAACTCGCTGACGAACCACTGTTCCATCGGACGGCTTTGAAAGCGATGGCCGCTCAGCGCTGACACCATTCCCACCGCTGCCACGCCTCCGCGCGTGGCTCTTTCATCCCAGCCATTGTCTCTAAATCGGTCGGTGTCGTCTTTGTAGCTGAAAAGGTAGACCACAGCGGGCGGATTCTTCACGCCCTTCGGCATGATGACATACAGATCCATGGGATCGCCCGGACGCCACTGCAACTGCACCAGCGTGCGAGTGAAGGTCTCCATCTCATCCGTTTGCGCAATCAATGGAGGCGCAGGTTCCAGCTTACTGGTGCCGACCTCGAGCGAACTCCAATCCTCCTGAATCGTTTCGTAGAGAGGTACTCCGGTCTTGGGGTCTATGCCTGGGGCTTGGTATGGCTTGTGCATGCCGGCCGTTGGATCTGCCGCCGGCGCAGCGGTTGGAGCGGGCGTTGGAGCGGCAGCCTGCCCGGCCGCATTGGCTGCAGGGGCACTGGTCCCATTTGAAGGTGATGACGCGGACGAGGATGAAGATGGAGCCGTGGATGCAGCCGATGGCGTGGTCCCTTGCGAGGCCTGTCCGTTCGCGGTGATCAATGCGATGAGAACAACTAGAAAGGCTGATAGGAAATTCTTCTTGCAGATACCCGGCAACTTCACAGAATTCTCCCTTCCCAAAAATCAAAAACTGCCGGGAGAAGAGAAGCAGGCGGTGTCGCTTGGTTCTCTTCCCCGGCAATGTCACAACGTCGAATCACGAAACTTTACTGCGACAGACCATACTCCTCGGTGTTGAAGTCAATGATGAAGTCGAAGTCCTTCTGCACCGTCAGCACCGAGCCGCCCACGTCGCTGCCGAAGTCAACGAAGCAGGTCGAGGAACTCTTGTTTCCACCTTGCAGGTTGATCTCGGTTGTGCCGCAGAGAGTCTTGGTGCTGCTGACCAGGTAGAAGTGGCCATTCGCAGGCGCGATGGTCGCGCCCGTCCGCTCGAAGTGTGAACGGAACACGAACAGATTGAGGTCACCCGTCCAGGTGGTCGTCGTTGAAGAAGCGCATGGCCCGTTGGGCTGCGTCCAGACTTGTCCCGGAGGGCACACATGCTTCAGGAACGGAACGTAATCGGAGAGCGTGTTGTTCGCCGACGAAATTTCTTCCTGAGCAACGATGTCCAGCACGCCTTGCGGAGTGGCGACCTTTCCGGTTACCGGTGCAAGCGTTACCGTCCGCAACAGCGACCACAACGGATACTTTCCGTCGTATACGTGAGTGAACGGAACGGGGTTGCAGTCGGCCGTGCTGCCCGTCGCGACCTTGCAAACCGGAGGATTGAATGGAGACGGATTGGGTGTTGGATCGTACTGTCCGCCTTCCGTAGTGAACAGTGGGTCAATGCCGTCCACTGTCAGGTAGTGTGCCAGCCAGGTTCCGGTGCAGGCGGTGTTGCTAACCGAACTGCACAATGGGTTCAGGTTGGCATAGCTCCAGAACGCGTAGCCGATTGGGTTGAACACGTTGGTATTCGGGATGGTTCCCGAGGTGACGTTCAAGGAACCGATCACAGCTTTGACCGCCATGCCGGTACCAATCGCGCGCAGGTGAACCGGGAGACCCGGAGCTACACCAGCAGCTGCACCCTGGCACTGGCTGCCAGAGAAGATATCGACACCGTCATAGCTGGTGTAGCGAGGATTGAAGCAATTGGCGTTGGGAAAGCCGGGATGCGTGCCGACCACTTCGCCACTGGAGTAGGAGCAATCTGTTGAACCCGTGTAACCGGGGAATACAGCCGGGTCGTTGAACTGCTCCTGGCCACTGCTGGCGTTCTTCGGGGGAGTGTACTTGGAGGAAACCAAACGCCCTGGCCCGCCAGCTTGCGTGTTGACGGCAGTGAATTCGAACGTGTTGTACGTACCCGACAGGGGTTCGCGGTGAATGACCTGCAGCGGAGCCGCGCCGGAGGCTAGAGTGCCCGGTGCCGCGCTGGTAGACAGGTCTGCCACGCACTGCGTGTATCCCGAGAACACCTGTGCCAGAACTTGGCGGTTGATGTCGGTATAGCAGTAGGTGCTGTTGCAGCCAGTGCTTCCGAGGTTGCTTGAGTCTTCGTTGCCGGCGAGAACCATCACTGGGACTGCGCCGACGGATACCGTCGTGTAAGTTGGGGCGGTTCCGCTGGCGATGGGGTCAGTACCACCCAAGGCGAACTTGACGACATTGAACTGCGAGTTCTGGGTAAAAGAGTCCCAAATGCCGCAGCCGACTAAGGTGGGTTGGTCCGCATCGGCAGTGCAACCGCTTGTGCTCGTCGTGCCGTAGCCCAAGCCAGTCAGGGTCTCGGTGCTGGTGGCACCCTTTGCCGGCGGCACGATCCCGTTGTAAGCAGCCAGCGCGCGGGTGGTGGCGTAGAGAGCGTCTTCCGGACGGACGTCAGTTCCAGCCGCGTTGAAGTAGCAGTAGAACTGTGAGGTTACCACCACGGTGGAGACGTTTCCGCAGTAGGCCGGGGCCCTCGGTGGAACCGTCTGATTGACGTAAGCGCTAGGCGAGGTGTTCAGGGCATTGTAAATGGTTGTGGGAACGCCGTTCGAGTCGCAGGCTACCGATGAACCGCTGATGAAGCAACCGTCGGCCAAGCCAGGAATCTTGTTCCCTTCGCTGATCGGAGCCGACGGCAAGGTGGCGGAAGCGGCGCCGATGCTGACGAAGTTCTTCTTGGTGCTGACCGTCGAGTTCGTGGCGGTGAACTTCGTGTAGGCGAAGAAGTCCTTTACGCCAACGCCCGAGTCAGTCTGGTAGTACACGTACGCGTCGCACGGGCTGGTGGTGGCTGAGGGATCGTACGCAACCCAGGTTGTGATCCCGGTGTCCGTTTTCGCCCCTGACTTCGGACGGCTATCGGTGATCGTGCTGCCGCTGAACGAAATCAGGGCATAGGTGCCCGTGCCGTGGTTCGACTGAAGCAGAGCTGTAGCGGCATAGGCAAGAGCGTTGGTCTGAGCGGAGGAGCCGACGCCAACAAACCGCAGATTGGCGCCGCCAGTGCAATAGCTCGTTGTTGCGAACGCGCCAGTTGCAAGCAGAAGCGACGCAACCGCAAGCGTCGCCACGAGAAGCCTCTTATTCATCTTGTATCTCCTTATCGAACTTGTAAGGCAAAGTGGGATACGTTACGTTTCGACAGCCTTCCGCCCAAGCAGGCCAAGCGGAAGTGGTTGACAGGAAAGCGGACGGCACCAATCGCCGTACCGCACACACTATCCTCGAAGCCCATTACTCTGAGGTGACCACCAAGTTAAATGTCCATGAATTTTGCCGCACCGCTTGGTGAATAAAGCAGCAGATTTGTGGAAAAACGATTCTCTATTTCTTTTGCGGCAAAGTGATTGCGCGCACTCTCTCAAGCACTTTCTGATGGTGAATTATTCGGCAAGGAGGCCAGGTAACCGGTGAGACCCCCCCGCGCAGGAGTCTGGGTTCTGTCATCCGAAATTAACGTTTCATTCATTCACTTGTAACAGTCGCGCGCTAGCCTTGGGTGCTCAATTCCGCCAGTTGTTCCGACGTGTCCGAAGGTCTCTTCGGGAAAGACACGGCTCACGGCAAAGTGGGAGTGTGTTTTTGTGGACTCGCGCTTCTCTTACTACCGTTGTCTGATGTTCATCACCCTGTTCCTGGGCTCAATCAGCACGAGCCTGGCGCAGTCCGGAGCCTCCCTGCACGGGACCGTCATCTTCATGAGTGGTGTTCCCGTGGCTCAGGCAACAATCACGGTTGAGGGAACAGGCGGCGGACAGGCCGCGACCACCAACGCCAGCGGCCAATACAGCATGAGCAAGATCACTCCCGGCAACTACACCGTCGAGGTCACCTACCCCGGCTACGAAACTTTTGTGGTGAAGGTATCGTTGTCGGAAGGCGCTGACACGGAAGTTGACGCGGTATTGACGGCTGAACCGACTCCGCCCGCGCCAGCCGAGGCCGCACAGCCGCAGACCGGGCCCCAAACGCCGGCTGCCGCACCCGAGGTGCAATCCCCGCAGGTGACTACCGAGAAAGGAAACAGCGGTATATCAGGCGTAGTGACCGACCCTACGGGCGCCGTGATCCCCGGGGCTACGGTTACCGTGACCGGCCCTTCGGGCACGAAGACCGCGACTTCCAACAGTACTGGACACTATGTTGTCTCCGGGCTCGCTCCCGGGACCTACAAGCTGAAAGTGACGATGGCGAATTTCGCGCCCTTTGAAACCGACGTCACACTGGCCAGCGGGCAGAGTCTCGAGATTCCGGCGGGCCTTCTGCCGCCGAGCGCAGTGGAGAAGGTCAACGTCACGGCGGGCGGACCGGCGCAGGTGGAAACTGGGACTGCGCACATCGAGGGAACTATCACCGAGAAGGAAGTTTTAAGTACCGGTCTTAACGGCCGCAACTTCACGCAACTGATTGCCTTGGCGCCGGGCGTCAGCAATCAGACAGGACAGGACGAGGCCAAAGTCGGCGTGGCCGGCAGCGTGAAGTACAGCGTCAACGGTGGCCGCGTCGAATATAACAACTTCGACGTGGATGGCAGTGACGTGCTGAACGCGGGGCTGAACGGCGCCGAAAGCACATTGATGGTTTATCCCAGCCTCGATGCGATCAAGGAAGTTAAGGTGCTCACGTCCAACTACGGGGCACAGTATGGCCGTACAGCTTCGGGCACCGTATTGGTCACGACTAAATCGGGCGAACCGCAGTTTCATGGGGGCGCCTACGATTTTGTTCGCAATGAATTTTTCAACGCGCGCAATTACTTCGATCCGCCCGGCAAAGCGCCACTCTACCGCAGGCAGGATTTCGGCTTCACACTTGGCGGACCAATCGATTTCCGCTCAGCAAGGAAAAAAGCCTTTTTCTTCTGGTCCGAAGAATTCCGGCTGGAAAAGTCTCCTCTAGGCCCTGGCAACGAACCGGGAGACTTCAACCAGGCCGTCCCCACCGTCGCGGAACGCGCGGGAGATTTTAGCGACGTTTGCCCGTTTGTATTTCCCGGAACCACGACTCCCGTAAACCGGGTTCAGTATCCCGACTGCCCGTCATTTGCGGGGAGCACCTTCTATGGCAACCAACTGGGGAATCTTAGCCCGTCCAGCAACAGCCCCGTTCTGAATCCAAATAGCATCAGCCTGATGAATGCGTTAATCCCAGCACCGAACGCTACTTCAGGCTGCAACTCGTCGCTTGCAGGGCAGGTCAATGTTCAGACAGGCCAGCTGTATGAGCCCTGCTATGTTGCGGCCGTTTCGCCTCCTACATACTGGCGAGAGGAACTCGGGCGAGCGGACTACAACATTAGCGACCACTTGCGAGCGAGCTTCCGCTACATTCACGATGCGTGGGATACCACAACTACGGTTCCGCAATGGGATTACCTGCAGACGGCGGCCGTGCACGCGGAAAATTTCCCCAGCGTGGAAAACCGGTTTCTTGGACCTGGGATCAGCCTGGTGGCGAGCATAACCGCGAACAGCAGCACACTCGTTAATGAGTTCGTGGCCAGCTACGTGGATTCGCACATCACGCTAACAGATGAGAACGGTCCGGTGGGGAATTTGAGTATTCCTATATGCCGCGGCTTGAACCCATGCGGCAATGGTGGTCCAGCAACGGGGATCGGCTACATTTTCGGCATCTATCCCAACGGGTATTGGCCAAAGTCGCCGGGCATAATCGTCGGGGGCACCAACGGCGCATACGGGGGCAACGGCTTTGCGGTGGACACTTCGTACATGCCGTGGAACCACACCAATCCCACTTATAGCTTGGCCGACAACGTGAGCAAGGCTCTTGGCCCTCATACATTGCAGTTCGGTGTGCAAGCGGTGGACGCACAGCGCAAGGAAATCAACGGTGCTATCGGCTCCGCTACGGGCGACACCCAAGGATTGCTGGCCTTCACCAATCTGAACGGTGCTGGCACCGGAAATGCGTTTGCTGACTTTTTAACCAGCAGCGGGCGCAACGCCGGCAATTATGTTTCCAGTTTCCAACAGGACAGCGGACAACTCACGTACTACAACAATTACTGGATCCTCGAGCCATACGTGCAGGATGACTGGCGCGCCACTCACCGCCTTACGGTCAACCTGGGTGTGCGCTTCAGC
>JASHPH010000107.1 GCA_030038255.1 Candidatus Sulfotelmatobacter sp.
TCTCGGGCTCGAGCTTGGAGCCGACGATTACATCGCCAAGCCTTTCAGTCCGCGCGAACTGGTGGCCCGTGTCAAGGCCGTGCTGCGCCGTTTTGAACGCCCGTTGCCGCCAAGTCCGATGAAGGTTGGCGAAATCGAGATTGACCCTTCGGCGATGACTCTTACGGTGCGTGGCACTCCTGTTCCTACCACGGCCACCGAGTTCCGCCTGCTCGATTATTTTGCGCGCCATAGCGGACGCGTCTTCACGCGCGACCACCTGCTCGACTCGGTCTGGCGCGACACGGCCTACGTGACCCCGCGTTCGGTGGATGTCTACGTCCGCCGCATCCGCGAAAAGATCGAACCTGATCCTGAGAACCCTCGCTACCTCAAGACTGTGCGCGGGGCCGGCTACCGGTTCGAAGCCCCTAAATAACGGGCCGGGACGAGGCAAGACGAGAATGATGACGGACAGAAGATGAAGAACCGCATTTTCTTCAAACTCCTGGCTGCATTTCTGATTGTGATTGCGGCCGCCGCCGGGACTCTGGATCTGATCGTAGGCGGTGCCTGGGAAGCCTCTCTGCGTGCGGAAATCGAACGCAATCTCACGCAGAAAACGCTGTTGTTTGCGCATCGCGTCGAGACCGACCATACCCGCCCCCTCGCTGAGATTGTGGCCCAGGAGGGCCAGGCCGCCGGCGCCCGCGCCACGGTTATTGACGCCTCCGGCAAAGTGCTGGCGGATTCGGAGTCGGATCCCGCCGGCGAGGAGAACGTTGTCGGCCGTGCCGAATTCGCCGCGGCACTCAAGGGCCAGACCAGTTCCAGCGAACGCCGCAGCGAGAACCTCGGCGTTCCATTTCTTTATGTGGCTGCTCCTATCACGGGAGGCGCCGTTCGCCTGGCCTACCCACTTTCCGACATTCAGGCCGTGCAGCGTGAGGTGCGCCGCCGCATGCTTTGGGGGCTGGCCATCGCGCTGGTCATCGCGCTGCTGGTGGCCGCGACGGCTTCGGTGATAACTGCCCGTCGTCTGGAGCGCATTGTGGATGTCGCTGCACGCATTGAGCGCGGAGATCTGCGGGCCCGTGTAGATGATCCCTCGCTCGACGAAATCGGCCGCGTGGCCGTTGCCATTGACCGCACTGCCGGCCAAGTCGAGCGCAGCTTCGCCGCCGTGCGCTCCAGCCAGCGCCAGCTCGAAACTTTGCTGAACAGCATGCAGGATGCTGTCATTGCCGTCAGCGCTGATGGCCTGGTGCAGTGGGCCAATCAACCCATGGATCGCCTCGTGCCTCAGCGCACGCGGCTCAACGCGCCCATGGTCGAAACCATTCGCGATCCTGACTTTCTGGCGACGGTCAAGGCCGCTACGGCCACGAAGCAGGTGAAAACGGCGCGCGCCACCTCAATCGTCCCCGGCCGGGCCTATGACGTCACTGCCGCGCCGCTGCCCGACGGCGGCGCCGTCGCAGTGTTGCGCGATCTCACCGAAACCGAGCGCGTCGAGAAAACTCGTCGTGATTTCATCGCCAACGTCTCCCACGAGCTGCGCACGCCGCTCACGTCCATTCAGGGGTACTCCGAAACCCTGCTCGACAGCATTCCGGAGAATTCCGGCCACAACCGCGATTTTCTGGAGATCATCCGCAAAAACGCCGCCCGCATGTCCCGCCTGACCGAAGACCTGCTGACGCTGGCGCGCGTCGAATCGGGCGAAACCCGGTTCGAGCCCGAACCCGTTCCGCCCATCGAGCTTTTGAACGATGCCGAAGAAAGCTTCCGCGAGATCGCCCGCGGACAAGGTGTGGAACTGCAGATCAATGATGTGGCGGGCAAGAACGGCCAAAACAGAGACACCCAGAGCAAAGATCCGCGACGAGCTGCGGGGCCGGCGCCGGGCATCGCTGCGAAGGATGCAGACTCGCCGACAGGTGACGGCTCCGTCGAATCTCTGCCGCCGGTCCTGGCCGATCGCGAGGCCATCCACCAGGTTTTTTCCAACCTGATCGACAACGCCATGAAATACGGCCGCTCCGGAGGACGCATCGTGCTGGGCGCGCGCCGGGCCCTACGCGGCATCGAGTTCTACGTGCAGGACTTCGGCGCCGGCATTTCCTCCGAGCACCTGCCCCGCCTTTTCGAACGCTTCTATCGAGTGGACAAAGCCCGCTCCCGCGAATCGGGCGGCACGGGCCTGGGACTCGCCATTGCCAAGCACATCATGCTGGCTCACCGCGGTTCCATCCGCGCCGAGAGCGAACTGAACCACGGCAGCACGTTTCTGTTTACCCTGCCTGTCGCCTGAATTCCGGCTGGGTTGTATCCAATAAATTTGGTTGACATTGACCGCGACGGAATCGCAAACTTCCCTAATCCCGTCGGGGGCCCTGTACCGGCCTTTTTTACCGCCGGCGAGCTGTAGTCCGCACGCGCAGCTCGCTCCTAAGAGCTGCGGTCAAGGAAGGAAATATGTCGCCGAATCGTCTGCTCGCAGTTCTCACACTTTCATTGATCACGGCAGCCAGCGCCTGGGCGCAGGGCGGAGCTACCGGAGCCATCAGCGGCACCGTGCAGGATCCCTCCGGGGCCGCGGTTTCTGGCGCGAAAATAGACATCATCAGCGAAGCCACGGGCCAGTCCGTCCGCCAGGCGACGGCAGATTCTGCCGGATTGTTCTCCGTACCTCTGTTGCCGGTAGGCAGCTACACCGTGGAAGTCACGGCTTCCGGGTTCGCCACCACCAAGTTTCCCGGCGTAATCGTGCGCATCACCGAAACGACGCGCATGACCGCTGCCATGAAACCGGCGACCATCAGAGAAGTGATCGAAGTGCAATCCCAGGTGGCGCAGGTCGACACCAACGATGCCACCACGGGCCAATCAGTGGGATCTCAGACGATTACCAGTCTTCCTCTCGCTACTCGCAACTTCCAGCAGCTTCTTGACCTGAATGCCGGTGCCACCGCCAATTTGAACAACGCGGCGGCTCTCGGTCGCGGCGATGTGCGCGTCGACGTCAACGGCGGACGAGAAGACAACAACAACTATCTCATCGAGGGAGTTTCTGCCTCTGACTACTCGTTCGGCGAACTGACGTACACGCCGGTTCCCAATCCCGACGACGTCCAGGAATTCAAAGTCAGCACCAGCCTCTATGACGCCACTCAGGGACGCAACGGTGGCGGCAATATCAACGCCATCCTCAAAGGCGGCACTTCCAACTTCCATGGAGATCTTTGGGAGTATTTCCGCAACTCCAAGCTGGATGCCGGCGATTACTTCCTGGGTCCCTTCGTGCTTAAGCAGAACATCTTCGGCGGCGATTTCGGTGGGCCCGTCGGACCCAAAGCAAAGTTGGGATATTTCTATGTGAATTACCAGGGCACGCGCCAGCGCAGCGGCGACTCCCTGGGAACGTACATTAATACAAGCATTCCGGTGCTGCCGACCCTTAATCGCGGGGTTCCCGGCAGTGGGCCAGGCACCTATCAGCAAACGCTGCTCGACACCTTCTTTTGCGGCGCGGCTTGCGCCGGCGCCAGTCTTCCCATTAACCCCGTCACTAATCAGCCGCAGCTTGACCCAGTTGCGCTCGCCCTGCTGAACGTGCAGGGCACTCAGTTCGGATCGAGCCCGGGAGGCTTTCTCGTTCCAACTGTTCCTGGTACGCCTGGGTTTACGAATGGCGTTCTTAATTACGGTCCGCTCGTTCTGAGCGTTCCTGGACGGTATCGGGACGATCAGTTCACCGCCAACTGGGACCGCGACTTTAACAACACCAAGGATCGCATCTCCGAACGTTTCTTCTGGTCGGATTCGGAAACCTACGAACCGTTCGGCGCTGACAACCTCCAAGTTCAAACTGGCTATCCAGCGTACGCCACCAACTTGAACTTTCCTCTCGACGTTCCGTTGCGCGGAAGGTTTGGCAGCGTCGCGGAGACCCACACCTTCACCAACGCGCTGATCAATGAGTTTCGTTTCGGCGTGAACATTATCAGCGATTCTTTGCTGAACGTTCACCTGCCCGGGACCTCGCCCTCCGAGTTGGGCATTTACAACCAGTACGGGCAGCCGAGCATGTATAGGTTCCAATTCCTTTCCTGGCAACTTGGACCGTTCCCGAACGAGCCTCAAAAAGCGTTATCTGACTCCCTTGTTTACCTCGACACAGTGAGCTGGACTAAAGGCCGTCACACGCTCCGCTTCGGTGGTGAAATCGACCGCACTTCCGATCGCCGGGTTCTCCCAGTGCTCGACACTGGCCTGCTCTATTTGACCGGCGGGAATCCCGGCGACGCGAACATTACGGACTTCCAGAATTTCCTGATGGGCTACACAGGTCTGGGCGAAGCCGGCAGCGGCGCACCGAACCATGACTACCACATTCCTGCTTTTGGTGCTTTCGTGCAGGATGATTACCGGGCGACACAGGCCCTAACCCTGAACCTGGGATACCGCACCGAATGGGTGGGCGCGGCCTCTGACAGTCTTTGCCACTTGGGTAATGCGGTTTTGGAGAACGCCAATACGATTGGCAATCCCTTCGTGTATCCGAAGTGTGTCAGCCAGTACGGCTACCAGGGCTTCACCGGCACACTGAACGAAGCTGCGCTGAACAATGAGTATTCCACCGTGATCGAGCCGCGCATTGGCTTCGCCTACGACATCGGGGGCGAGCACAAGACAGTTGTCCGCGGCGGCTACGGCATCTACAGCGTCCGCGAGGATATTGGCGCCGTGGACAACTTGTCGTTCACTGCTCCCTTCTACCCCTTGGGTGGAGGAGGAAGCACTCCAGTCGGCGATGCGAGTTTCGGCCTGACAGCTCCTGGTATGGGGCTGGGCTGCCTGTTCAACTCGTCGGCGACGGCGGGGACGTCTTGCACTGGCGCGGGACCCTTCCCTCTGCCCAACCTTGGCCAGGTAAGTCCGTGCTTTGTGCCCCAGACCAGCGTCTTTCAAGGCTTCACGGGAGGCAACACCAGCGCGCTCCCGATCTTCGGAGTTTCCGCTGCTACAAACGCTGCCTGCCCCGCTCCAACCATTGGTACTTTGCTGCCGGCTGCTGACTTTTTCGGTCTAGCCGTCCCGTTACACTGGATCGTTCCCACTACGCAACAGTGGAATCTCACGGTACAGCGGCAATTGGGTGCGAATTGGGTGCTTGAACTTGGATACGTGGGCACGAAGGGCACTCACCTGCGCTCGACCTTTGACCCTGACCAGCCATCCTTGGCAGGGCCGGCGGGTTCAGGCTTTTCCCCGATCAACTTAACCTGCGCCAGCAGCTGCGTCAGCGGGGCGCCCGGAACCGTATATTCGATTATCACAAACACTAACGTCTCCACGGGTAACGCCCAGGCCCGCGCCCCTTATTTTGGCGTGAATCCATCTTTGCTCGAGGCGTTCTATCCCAACTCCGATTCTCACTACAGCGCTTTGCAAGCCACAATTTCGCATCGATTCTCGAAAGGGCTGTATTTCCAGGGCGCATACACCTGGTCGAAGTCGATCGACGATGTCTCCACCGCCAGCGTGGCTTTCGTAACACGCGTCAATAATCAGCTCGACGGCAACGCCTCCCGCGGTCTGTCCGACTTCCATCACCCGCAGCGCTTCGTCGCCAGCCTCAACTACGCTCTTCCCTTCCTTGCCGGGCGTCACGACGCGATGGGATATGCACTGGGGGGATGGGAAGTTGCAACTGTAGTCGTTGCCGAATCGGGCTCGCCGATCACGATTGCGGATGGCAACGGCGCATCAGCGTATGGACCACCCAGCCCACCCGAGGCTACGGCCGATTTTGCTTCGGGCTTCAGTTGTGCCAACGCTTTGAATTCGGGCGGCCTCGCCACTAAAATCGCAAACTGGGTTAACCCCGCGGCGTATACGCCGGTCGGGCCTGTTCCGTTTTCCCCCGATGGCTCCACAGGGTTTGGCGATTCTCCGCGCAACTGCATCCTCGGTCCGAAGCAGTTCAATACGGATTTCACCGTCGGCAAGGTCTTCAAGCTCGGCGAGCGCCAGAACCTGAGGTTCCGCGCCGAGTTCTTCAATCTGTTCAACCACCCGTCGTTCCAGAACCCACAATTTACCGGGAATGCGGATGTCGAAGCCGGCGTCTGCCCGGGGCCGTCGAGCACCTGTCACGTGGGTCAGATCACCGCGACCAACGGCACGCCCCGTCTGATCCAGTTCTCGCTGAAATACTTGTTCTAGGGACCTTCGCCTGTCCATCCTGACGTCGTGTTTTTTTGCGACGTCGGGATGGGCTCGGTTTTCCCGCTGAATTGTCTTCGCATTTCCTGGTTTGTGGCTCACCATCGGCTTAATGCACTTTTCCCGTGGCATCGAAAAATAACCGAAAATTCACAGCTTTTTAACCACTTTGGACATCAAAAAACGTATGGTGAGTCGTTGGCCACACCATCCCACGAACGGCCGAATCGCGGCGACGCGCCCTCTCGATCTCTGCGTCGCTCGCGTTCTCGTCCGCCGGATATCCCGATGAGTAGTGCGATCAAAAGCCCCGATCCCGAACCCGCCCATCACTACATCGTGCGCCGCACCATCGAAGCCTGTCGCGTGGCCAAAGAGGCTGCGGGGGCCGCTGCCGAAGGGATCGCCACCGGCTCCAACCCTCTGCTGAGTTCTCTGCGCCAGCGCGAGCGCGAACTCGATACCCTAGACATGGAAATTGACAGCGGCGTGACCACCGCGATCACCGAGGTCGGTCCTGCCGAGGCTCGCGAACTGCTGGCTTGCATGAAGTTCATGATAGGCCTGGAGCGCATCGGGGATTTGCTGCTCAGCTTCGGCACCAGTGCGCAGGCGGCCGGAGGCCGCATCGATTCCGAGGACACGCGCGACCTGACGCAGATGGCCACCATCCTCGAAAAGATGCTGACCGATTGCGGCGAAGCCTTTTCGTCGCGCGAAATCGCCAAGGCCATTGATGTGCTTCGCGCCGACGCCGAAATGGATCGCCTGCGCAATCTCATCTTCCTGCGACACATCGAAAATCCGGAAAACGTCGCCCGCCAGGCCAGCCTGCAAGTTATTTTCATGACACAGTCGCTCGAGCGCGCCGGCGACCATGCCAAGAATCTTGCCGAAGAAGTCTGCCATTTCGTCAGCGGACACACCGTCCGCCACGTTCTGATGGCTTACGACAAGCCGGTCGAACAGATGTTCATCGATTACCTCCGCCGTCGCGACCAGCACCGCTAAAATGGATGTCGTTGGGCCCGGAGGTTCCACGTGTCTGACTTCGTCAATTGCTACGAAAGCACTACCCGCGCCGAAGCGTACTCGAAGCTCGAGTTCGCCAATACCTACCATCTCGCGTTCCGCGACTTGCCCGAGATTTTCGGCGCCCGCGTCAAAGGAACCGCGGCCCTTGATTTCGGTTGTGGCGCCGGCCGTTCCACCAGATTCCTCGCCAGCCTTGGCTTTGCAGCCGTGGGAGTGGATATCTCACCGGACATGTTGGCCAGGGCACGCCAGATCGACCCTGGGGGCGACTACCGGGTCATTCCCGGCGATGACATGAGCACCCTGCCGCGCGAAGGCTTTTCTCTCATCTTGTCGGCCTTCACCTTCGACAACATTCCGGGCATGGAAACGAAGGTCCGCTTGTTTGGCGGCCTACGCGAGCTGTTGAAGCCGGAAGGAATCCTGGTGAGCATTGTTTCGACGCCGGAGATTTACGTGAACGAGTGGGCGTCGTTCACCACCAGAGATTTCCCCGAAAACCGCAACGCAGGTCCCGGCGATGAAGTGAAAATCATTACCACCGATTTCGAAGATCGCTCGCCCGCCGTCGACATTCTTTGGCCCCACGAGTCCTACCTCGACGTCTATCGCCGCGCCAATCTGGAGATGATTGAAGTGCGCAGGCCATTGGCCAAAGGCGACGAGCCTTATCGCTGGGTCAGCGAAACGCGCATCGCGCCGTGGGCCATCTACGTGCTGCGGCGGTCGAGCTAAATGCAGGCAGCGCTGTTAATGCTACGTTGTGAGCTCACCCGAACCTCTGGTGATCTTTCCAAAACTCCGGCCACGGCTGCTTTGGTCGGCCGCACACAAAAATGTCGGGGTGATCCCGGCTCTCTTCATTCTCAACGCCGTAGGGATTCCCGTTATGCCCGGCCAAATGGCATTCAGTGAACGCCCTGTCCACTTGCTCGTGCGACCAACCTACCACGATCAGCGTCGACGGCGGTGGCGTAGGGTATCCGCGCAGCCATCCCGAGTTTATCAGTTGAATCGGTGGCGGCAAGTGATACGCGGGTCCCAGAATCTCGATCGCGCCGCCCTCGCCGTAATTCCCTACCACGACGCCAAAATCCGCCCGTTGCTCCGCCGGCAGCGCATCCCGCACACTCGCGACTGCCTTCACCAGATCGTCCCAGCCAATTTCTTCCCGCAGATCGCCGTTATTCTTGAGCGCGAAGTCTTTGAGCGGTCCGCCAGAAGCAAAAGGAATGATGATCGCCGCGAAGAATAACCCACACGTCACGAGTGCCATAAAGAAGACGCTTTCCACGGCCCACCGCCATCCCCGGGCCAGTGATTCAACCCAGCGTTCTGCCGCCGTCGAGCCCATCGCCAACAGCATGGGGTAAGCTGCGGCCAGGTAGTAAAACCTTCCCTTTGACACCATGAACAGAACAAACGGAATCACATACATCCACGCCAGCATTCGATATCGGCTGTCGCGGAAGAAGCAAATCAGCCCGGCAATCCATAGCGGCGCAGAGGCATAGTTCGTGCAGATGCGAAACTGAAGGCGCACAAATCCGTCGGCACGCCCTTCGCCCACATCGCGCACGTGAATGTGATGCAGGAAGTGGTACGAGATGAAATCATGCCGCACTTGCCAAACCACGTTGGGCAGGCAAATCACAAAAGCCAACCCAATCCCGCTCCAAAACCAGGGGCTCGCCAGGAATCGCCGCGCCCGCGTCAGCACCAGCCCGCCGGCGATTCCGGCCATATAAAAAGTCATCGTGTACTTCGTCAACAATCCCACGCCCATGGTCGCGCCAATCGCGAGCCACCATCGCGGATCGTCCGACTTCAGCATTCGGATGACGAAATATGCGATCAGCACCCACCACAAATAATCGAATGACGAATACTGAAATTCCGTTCCCTCAAATAACGAAAGCGGCGAGAGCGCGACCGCGACCGCCGCGGTTGCCTGGGCCAACCGCCCTCCGCCCAACTCTCGCGCCATGAGACCCGTCACCACAATGGACGCCGCTTGTGCGAGCACCGAAGCCAGGCGCAATCCGATCAGCCAGTGGCCAAAAATGGCCATGCTGATCCGCTCCACAAACGGCGTAAACGGCGGGTACGCCACAAATCCCCAATCCATGTGGAGCGCGTCGGTCAGGGTCTGCAGTTCGTCGCGATGCAACCCATAGCGCCCGTTGGTCAGGACATGCATCAGCGCAACCGTGCCCGCAATCGCGACCACCACTATGGCGTCGTTGCGTGTGCTTGTTTGGAGAGATCGGCGCTCCGAGGCTGATTGTTGATCCATGCAGTTTTTCCCTTGGCAGTGTTACGCGCAACCCAGTGCCCCGGTTCCAAGGGCGGCGCCTATATTACCCCATGACGTTTAATCGATGACGTCAGTTTTCCAGTCGTGTTGCTACCACAGTCCGCCATTCTTCCACATTCCGTTTAGAATCTCTTCAGCCATTACACGAGTGGCGGGAGGCTCTCCGTGATTCTTCGTCCATTTGTCGTTCTGCTGCTTGCCAGCGCAGTTCTTGCGCAGACCGCGACCCAACCAAATATCGTCCACTACACCGCTACCACCGCCAACGTGAAGTATCTGTTTGCCACGGCCGAGCCGGTGGCTCGGCTCAAGTCTGGGGATATTCTCGACACTAACACGCTCGACTGCTTCGGCAACGGAATCAAAAAGCCCGGCGACACCTTGAGCATGGCCACGGGAGATAACCCGCTGGCGGGGCCGTTTTACGTGGAGGGCGCTGAACCCGGCGACACGCTCGCCGTGAAGATTCTCGCCCTGCAGGTCGATGGAGATCAGGGGGTGGGCGCGTTCGCGCCGGGATTCGGCGCCATCAATGAAACGAACTACACGCCCATGCTGCACGCGCCGTTGCCGGAGCGAATCTGGTTTTATCCCATCGATCACGCCGACAACACGGCGACGTTCAAGGCGATCGACTCAGACTTCAAAGTGAAAATTCCCGTGCATCCCTTCTTCGGGTGCGTTGGCGTCGCGCCGGCGAACGGGGAGGCGCGGAGCTCCGTCGTGCCGGCAGAGTTTGGCGGGAACATGGATTCACCCGAGGCGAGCGTGGGCAATACTGTCTACTTTCCGGTGAACGTAAAGGGAGGGCTGTTGTACATCGGCGACGGACACGCCGCGATGGGCGACGGCGAAGTGGCCGGCACTGCGATCGAAGTGCCGCTGAAGGCGCGAGTGCAGCTGAGCGTGATCAAGGGACGCACCATCTCATGGCCGCAGTTTGAAAACGACGACGCGATCATGACCGTGGGAGCCTATCGCCCGCTGGACGATTGTGTGCGTATTGCCTTCACCGAACTGGTGAAGTGGATTCACAAGGATTACGGCTTGTCGGAGCTGGACGCCTACGAGTTGCTGTCAAAGGTGGCGCGGATTCACCTGAACGAAATGGTGGATCCGAATTACGTGGTCGTCGCGTCGATTGAGAAGAAGTACTTGCCGAAGAAGAAGTGAAAGTCGAATGGCTCGAAGTGGGCGATCAGCTGTGATCTGCTAGCGGACGCCCGTCGAGGACTTGTCCGTATAGACGTAGTCGTTTTCAAGCTTTAAGGTCCAAGACATTGTTTCCCCGGCCCTGATCAAGACACGCTTACATGCGCGCACTG
This sequence comes from Candidatus Sulfotelmatobacter sp., assembly GCA_030038255.1. Lineage (GTDB taxonomy): Bacteria > Acidobacteriota > Terriglobia > Terriglobales > Acidobacteriaceae > Sulfotelmatobacter. The sequence goes on from JASHPH010000107.1 coordinate 10,888, forward strand.
AAACGCCTTCACTTACAAACACATCGTAAACTCCGGGTGGGAGTGAAGCTTCATACCGCCCGGCACGTGACATCGAGAGAGTGTAAGACTTCTCTGAATTGTACTCACGTACAAACCCGTGTGCTTCGATGTACACATCATCAGCGGGCGTATTATCAACATCTCCCCAAGTCACAAGCACAACAAAGGTCCCCTTGTCCGCCGAAGTGTCCCTATCGTCGGCCCACCCAATCGGCAAGAGCGCAAGCAGAATAACCAGAGCACTCAAACACTTAAGATTCAGAGCTTTCATAGTCTTCCCCCCTGCGGGCGCATTCTCCCCCCAGCGTCGGTTCAGAAAGCCTACCCCCACCGGTCTCTTAAGTTCTAGAGTCGAACCGCCTACAACGCCAGCTCCCAAACCTCAGCGACCAGGTCCTTGCTGAAGCTGTGATGCGGCTTAGTCTCGACCACATGAAATCCGGCTTTTTCGTAAATGTGGCGGGCCGCCAGCAGTTCGCTCTGCGTCCACAAGACGATTTTCTTGTAGCCCACTTGCCGCGCAAAGCGGACACACTCGTTGACTAGTCGCGAACCGATGCCCAGACCACGCGCAAAAGGCTCGACCAACAGCAAGCGCAGCTTGGCTATGGTCTTGGACTTCGCCACCAGAAAAACGGAGCCAACCACTTCACCGTCCTTTTCGGCGATCCAGCACCGCTCCCGCTTCGAGTCGTAGTTCTGAATAAACTTGGCCACGATCTCCGCGGCGAGCGCCTCGAACTGTTCATCGTAGCCATATTCCTGCGCATAGAGAACGCCCTGGCGGTGCACGACCCAGCCCATATCACCCGGCTGGTGAGGACGAAGCAGGTAAGAAGTTTTGCGTGCGGAGTCCGTTTCCCCACCTGGCGAAATGAGCTTCTCGATGGTTTGCATGGCACCGACCAGCTGGCGCTGTTCGGATTCTGAAAGTTTTGCGAGCATCGCGCCAACCTGCTGCGTCGATCGCTCCTCCAGGGGAGCAAACTGCCGGCGTCCCTCATCCGTTAGGGTGAGAAGGCTTTGGCGGGCGTCGTCTTCCGAGGGCGTCTTCTCGACGAGGCCGCGCTTTTCGAAGGAACTGAGAATGCGACTGAGATATCCCGCGTCGAGCGCGAGGCTCGCCCGCACCATGGTGGCTGTGGGCTTGTCGCGGTGGGCGAGTTCGTAGAGAACGCGTCCCTCGGTCAGAGAAAAGGAGCTATGGAGGAAGCCTTCCTGCAAGACGCCAATCTCGCGGGTGTACAAGCGATTGAAGCGGCGGACGGTTTCGATGCGCCCGTTGAGGTGGGGTTCGGCCATGGTTGCCAGCCTCCCAGCAGTTATGTGACATCATCACATATATATTTGACTTTGTCAATCAATATCGCCGGCGGGCAAACCACCACAGGTTCGCGGCGCTAAAGCGCTGCTCTCCACTATCGAGTCAGGCTATTTCTTCGCTCTAGCTGAGAGCAATCCGAAAATCTGCAGCTCCCCGCTGCTGGCGACAAAAACCTGGCCGTTGGCGACGATCGGTACGATGTTGGCGTCGTTCGGAGGATTGGGCCACGTTCCCGCGGGCGAGTGGTAAAGAAGCTTCATCGTCTTGCCGCCGGCGTCGGGCGTGAAAGCGTAGAGATGCACGGTGGGGCCCGAATACGGGCGCGACACCGTCCAAATGATGGCATTCGATGTGCCGCTCGATGAGATCGTGGTGAACAGGCCCGGATTCTGTCCGGTCGGGATCGTCACCGAAGCGGTAACCAGCGCCAACGCCGGCTTGGGCGAAGTCGCCAGCTTCCAAACTTTGATTGACTTTCCGCCGCTGGAGACGACGCGTGCCGCGCCATCGGTATCCACGAAATAGGATTGGCCACACCAACATCCGCCCACCGAATAGATGCCCAGCACATCATTTCCCGATGTTGAGTGGCCGCCGAGATGGTCCTCATTCATCAGGAACATGTCGCCGTCTTTCCCCGCGGCGACCGCCAGATGCGGCGTGGCGCCGGGCTGATCCGGGAGGACCATGACGCCGCCCGCGCCGATTTCCCAGTCATCAAGATCCAGGCTGTCCTGATCGCTGGGCGTAAACAGGTCGAGCACTCCGCTCAACGTAGGCGAGACTTTCACCACGCTCTCCTGAATGTTGGTCACTCCGTTGTAAGTCTGGTACTGCGAGTTGCCGGTCACGAACAGGACGTTGCCGGAATCGTCGGCGGCTGGGCCGTAGCCGGACATCCAGATCGAAGACAGGAAGAAATCTTGTGGCGCTGTCGCGAGCGCGTTGGTGAGTTCGTTGGGGACGATCGGAGTCAGCGACGACGCAATCCAGCCGAGCAGCCAGCCGCGGGAGTTGGCAGCCTGGCCATCGCAGAAGCTTCCGAAGGCGGCGTAGAGATTGCCGTCGCTGAGAAGCAGGGCTGGGCGTTGGCGCTGATAAAGCGCGTTGAAGTTAAGCGTCGTGCCGTTCGTGAGCGTGTGCGAGGCGCTGACGACCTGCGGCGTGACTTTGTCGGTGAGACTGCCGAGATCGAGCGCGTGAACCGTGTAGACGGGCGCGGTCGCACCCTGCGTGTAGGTGATCACGTAGAGCGTGTTGCTGGTGGGATCGATCACGGGAGTCGAGTGAATGCCGAGCTTGGGCGACTTGCCGCAAACGGTCGGTGTGGCGACCGACGGCCCGAAGTTCGGGTTGAGCAGCACCGCCCCGCTGTTGTAGTCAATGGCGTAGACGGTGTTGTTCTCCGTGGCAACGTAAACCACATTGTGTACTCCGGGGCTTGCGCCAGCGGTAATGAGAACGTTCGGAACCACGAGCGGCTGGCCGTCCACCTGAGCGTCGAGCGAGATGGCATAGAGAAGGCCGAAAGTCTTCGTGTTGACGTTCGCCGGCGTGAGCGCGGTTTCGGTCTGGTTCCAGCCGGTGCGGTAGTTGTCGTAGTGGTAGGTGTAGATTCCAGTTTGCGCGTGGACGGAAAGGGCGGCAAAGATGACTAAAGCCCCCAGCGCGAGCCGACGCGACGCGAGGCGCACAAAACTATGCGGCAGAGCCAGGAAGCGGCGCAACAAAGCGAAGAGCATTACGATTCACCTGTGGAGGGCGCATCGTCAGCCGGGTCGGCGAAATTGGGGGAAGAGCTCGCCGGCGCCCGAGATACTTACGATGCGGGCCAGAGCGGCAAATCTACGCGAAACCACGCAGGTTGTAAAGAGCGCTCACGGGTTAGCCTCAACGCATTAGCCTGATGTTCGGAACATCCGAGTTCTGTTCGGCGGACAGCCGAGACCACGCTGTCCCCGCATGACCTCTCTAGCCTTTCACGATCTTTCTCGCCACGCCGTCCCAGACTGCGGCTGAGCGGTTGAAATACGCGAAGTTCGACAGGTGGCAGCCGATAGCGGCATGGTTGCCGAAAACTTCGTTCTCGGTCACCGGCTTCCGGCTGCGGACGGCGTTAAAGAAGTTGGCCTGATGATCGACCGTGTCGTTGTAGTCGGGTGGCGTGGCATAGGATTCGCTTTCGGCGTCAACCGCGGAAGTCAGCGCAGCAGGTTCAGGATGTTCCTTCTGCCATTGCTCCATGTACTGTTCGCGGAGTGCCTTCGGCCAGCCCTTCGTTGAGTAGCCCTCTGGTTGCGGGCGCGTGTCCTGCGGGATGTAGCTGAGCGTTGCATCCTTGATGATCATCGTGCCCTTGGTGCCGTAGAAGCCGATGAATTCTCCGCCATCATTGTTGAGATTGCAGCGCAGAGTCACTTTGAAGTTGGGATAGTCGTAGAGAGTTTCGATCAGGTCGGGAAATTCGCGGCCGTCTCTAAAGTGATACAGGCCACCCGAGGACTGCGCGCGCTGCGCCACCATGTTAATGCCGGTGATGAAGTGAATGCCGGAAATCAAGTGGACAAACAGATCACCCGCCAGCCCCTCGCCGTAATCCTCATAACAGCGCCAGCGGAAGAAGCGCACGGGATCGAAGGCGCGCTTGGGCGCGCCGCCAAGAAACGTATTCCAGTCGATCGTCTTTTCGCTGGCGTCGGGAGGAATCGGATACACCCAGGCGCCGCTGGGAGAATTGCGGTCCCAGTACGCATTGATGGAGAAAACTTCGCCCAGCTTGCCGGAGTCGTAAATTTCCTTCGCCTTGGCGTAAAGAACCGAGCTCACCCGCTGGCTGCCGATCTGCACGATGCGATTGTTTTTCTGCGCGGCTTCGACCATGGCGAAGCCGTCCTCGACTGTGTGTGACATCGGCTTTTCGCAGTAGACGTCCTTGCCGGCGGCGCAGGCGTCCTCGAAGATGTGGCGGTGGTTGTGGTCGGTGACGGCGATGATGACCGCGTCAACGTCTTTGCGGTCCAGAATGCTGCGATATTCACGGGTCGCGGCCACGCTGGGATTCTTGACGGCTTCGCGGGCGGCGGTGTGGCGGCTGTCGTACAGGTCGCAAACGGCCACGCATTCGACTCCCGCGAGGTGCGTGGTTGCTTCGAGAAGTTCACATCCACGAACGCCGGTTCCGATGGAGGCGAAGCGGATGGTATCGCTGGGCGCGACAGGACGCGGAGAGGCGAAGAGCACATGGGGCTGGAGGACGGTCTTCGTGAACGAGGCGGCTGCGATTGCGCCGCTACCGAACTGGATGAATTGACGACGAGTCAGGGGATTCCTAGCCATGCGATTGCGTCCTCACTTGAGTGCGGAGTTCCATGCGAGCGGAATTCTTACGGGCAGGAATTATCCCATAAGGCAGTCAAACCGGCAGTGATCCGGCCTCAGCGCGAGAACACCGCGCCGTGCGGCCTGCCCGACCCCTTCCACCCGTGCGGCCATTCGCGGTCGACGAAGTTGAAGCCCGGTTTGCCGTCAGCGTCACGGAAGGCTTCATCCATCGCGATCGCACCCGTCTTGGAATCGAACTTCAGCAGGAAAAGGCCGGGCTTTCCCGCGCCGCCGTCGGTGACCACGATCCGACCGGTCTTCTCATCCCAGCCGCTCCAGTGAGGGGAAAAAACTGTCGTCGAACTTGAGGCGTGAAACCTCCACTGGCTTCGATCCGTCGGTGATATCGAGCACAAAGATTGTGTGCAGAAGAGCATCAGGCTGCAGCAGATAGTGGCTGACGATGGTCGGTACGCCGCAGAAGGAACTGGGAAATGAGTAGACCAGTTGCGACCGCGGCTGATCGGTATTGAAGCCCGTGATGCGCTCGATGCCGCAGGCAAGCGTTTGCACGTAGATGGCTCCATCGGGGCCCAGCCGCGGTTCTCCGGGCTGATCTGGGCATAGTGGTTGTCTCCGGTATCGAAATAGGCCGTCTTCAGCAGTTTGAGATCAGAGAGTCGCCAGAACTGATAGGTCAGGCCGCGAAAAAGATCCGAATCGTGCATCGACGAGTTGGTGGAAACGACACGGTCGAGTTCGGGAACAACGACGAGACTGTAGGGCGTAAGCAGGGCGTTGGAGAATGCCGGGTCGGCGTTGCTTACGGAACGGATGACTTTGCCGCTGTCGTCGATTTCCACCAGGCCGCCGGTTTTGCCGAGCGATTCCGGATCCATGCTGCTGTGCGCGTGCTGAAAACTCGACAGCACATGGCCGTTGGGCAGACGAAGATAAGAGTGCGGGTGCATGTAGCCGGCCATGTCGGTGAACGATGACGCGACTCTCGGATGCTGAGGATCGCGCACATCGAAGATAAAGGTGCGCCCGGCATAGTGATCGTTGGCAAACAGCATGCCGCTGGCGGGCATGGTGTATTCGGTGTGGTGCGCGGCCTCGGTTTTCTGGTCAGTAGCAACCGTGGTCACAAGATGACCGTAGCTCGGCGACGAAGGATCGGCATCGATTACGGCAAGAAAGTCGTTGCCTTTGCCGGCATCGGCGCCAGTCCAGGCGAAAAGATAGTGGCCCGAGGCCGACTGAGAATTCATCTGGAGTGTCGAGCTCAAAAGAACCAGGACGACAGCGAAAAGGGATCGCATCTGTAGTAACTCCTCGAAGCGGAGTGCGCCGAAAAGTATATAGGAAGAATAGGAGCGCCGCCTTCGCTTTAAGCGAAGGCACAGCCTGGATCGGTACCGTAGGCACTCAGGAGAAGTTTTGTTGGGGAAAAAATTAAAAGGGCCATGACATTGGTTATGCCCTAGCCACCAGCTCCTGCGAGGGAGCCAACAGCGTGGAACATGTACCGTCACAGCCCCTTGATGCAATCACTGCTTTCGCAGTCCCAAACCCCGACTGCCCCTCGCAGAGCCGTCGGTTTTTTCGGGTCTGGTTGCCCGGCAGGTTGCCCCGCCAAGCTGATCACCCAGTCTACTTTGGACTGGCTCAGTGTTATTGTGCCAACCCTTTCGACCGTCGACGATGCCAAGTTAACAGAGCATTCATAAAAGTCAACGCAAACTTTCGGTGCAATCACGTTTTCAAAACCTGTGCATAACGAGTAACGCAAACGATTGTGATATCTACGGTTATTAAAAATGGAATTTGACTCGGCTGAGTTTTGCACAGATGTTGCACAGTAGTACAAAAAAACTGGAAACTCTTGAAAGGGAACCAAATAATTCATCTTGACCTGGCGTTGCATTCGGGGCATCTTACAAAAAACGCGTTCACCAGCGAAGTGATGTCAGAACTCGTGGCTTACGTAGACGGAGGTTCCCTCGGAAATCCGGGGCCTTCCGGTATTGGCGTAGTGATTAACGGCTGCGCCGCCGGACCGGTACGCATTGCCAAGTGGATCGGGCATCAGGATAACAACGTTGCCGAATACGCAGCGCTTATGGAAGCGCTGCAATACGCAGTTGCGCGCAATGCGCAGAAGCTGCACGTCTATTCGGATTCGCAAGTCGTAGTCAAGCAGATGACGGGCGAATATACCTGCCGCAGCCCGCGCCTCTACTCCCTGCACTGGACCTGCCGCAAGCTGGCGCGGGCGCTGAAGTTCTCCATCTCGCACGTTCCCCGCGAGGACAATGCCGAGGCCAATCGTCTGGCGCAGTCGGCGCTGCGGGCGCGCCGCCGCTCCGCAGCCAGCAATTAGCCGAAAGCAGATCCAGCCTCGGGCTGCCTGATTGCGAAGTCCCCTCTTTCCCTTCCGTTTTCCTCATCAGGTGACTGAAGTCGGTATGAGCACTGCGGAGATGGCTGGAACAGGTGGCTGCCGCGTGAACTGGCGAGGTAGTGTCTTGGATTACGGTCGGTGGGCGGGTTCAGCTGCGGACCGCTGCTCATAAACTTTTGTCTTAGTACCTCTGAGGTTCCTCTGTGACCTCGAATTCTTGACACTGCCAGTGGCGCGGGCGAGACTCCAGATATTGCTGCTCAGCATTTGAAGTGGACGGGCTGCGGGAGCGGTGCGCCCCGGCCATTCCCGCTTCAGACGCCTGTTTAGCGACGAAGGAGAACTTCTTGCAGCGCGACGGCACAACTCAAGGCAGCGTATCGGCGGGACTGGCGGCCGCCAACGCGGCCATTCCAGCTCCGATCGTCTCCGGCGTGCGTTTTCCCGGAGAGGACGCCGGCCGTTCCCTGGCGGAGATGGCCCAGTGTGACCTGGATGCCGCCCTCCAACTGCTCGCCGACCGTGCGCAGTACATCACGGGAGCGAACGGAGCGGCGATCGCGCTGCGCCGCAGCGGAAAGCAGGACCTGCTGTGCCGCGCCAGCATCGGGCCGAACGCGCCGGAACTGGGAGCCTTACTCTCCACCGAGTTCGGGCTTTCCGGCGAGAGTGTACGCACCCGCAAGGCCTTGCGCTGCGACGATGCCGAACGCGATGCCCGGGTCAACCGCGACGTCTGCCGCCAGTTGGGAATTGCCTCTGTGGTCGTGATGCCGGTCGTGCATGACGATGAAGTGCTGGGCGTCTTCGAACTTTTTTCGGGCAAGGCCCATGCTTTTGGCGAGCGTGATCTTTCCGCTCTGGAACGCCTGAGCGAGATGGTGGAAACCGCCGTGCGGCTGGCCCGCGCCGCCGAACAGGTTCCCGAACCGCTGATACAGGGGAAACCTCCGGTCCAGGCTCAGGCTGCGCCCGTTGCGGAAGCGACGACCGCGTCTGCGCCGCAGATCCCGCTACTTCCCTCCTCACCCTCACTAGCCGTGCCCGTCGCAGTCAAATCTGAAACAAACGGATTGGCCAAGCCGGCAGCGCCGAAGAAGCTGCTTCTATGGTCGGCTCCAGTTCATGCGGGAGCAGAGGTTCAAGCGCGCGTGGAACCCGATCGCACCCTTGTGCCGCCTGTCTTGCGCAGCTTGCGTAAGTGCGAGGTGTGTGGTTTCCCGATTTCTGCCGGCCGGGCGCTGTGCGTGGAGTGTGAAGAGAAGAGATGGCGCGGGCAACTGAAGAGGCCGCAGACATTCCCGTTCCCGGCAGGTCCGTCGCAGACTACCCAAGTCCAGACTGTCATTCCCGCAGCGGCTCCAGCGGCCACAGGGGCACCGTCGGCGCGAGCCCTTGCTGCTGCGGCGACTCAGTCCGGTCCGGTAGCGGGGCAGGCGACCCTGCGGCCCGCAACGCCGGTCAGCAGTGTTTTAGTCTTGCCCGATGTAACTGAATCCAAAACTGTTACGGCCACGGCGGCGATCACAGCTTCGGTTGGGACAGTAGATGCGGCTCCGGCCTTCATGCCAGAAAGTTCACCCTCTCCGCCCTTCACTCTGAGCGCAGGCTTGGAACCGCAGCAGTCCTGGTTCTCTGCCAACAAGTACATCCTTGGGGCGATCCTGGTGATAGCTGGAACGGTCGCCGCCGTCCTGTTACTACGCTAGTTACCGCGTTATAAGAGGCGTTCTGTGGTCCAAATCATACAACTCCCTGATCGCTGGAAATCCTTGACAACACAGGCAACTCTGCTAAAGTGCGAGGGAAAGGTTTCGATGAC
>JASHPH010000108.1 GCA_030038255.1 Candidatus Sulfotelmatobacter sp.
GGATGTTCTGTGTTTTTTTTCGTGGGGATATTCGGGTGTTTCTCCGCATGAATTCCGGGTGACAGGGATGGTCAGCAACCGGCCGCGCGCCGATGCGGGGTCCAGGCTGCGATTCTTGTTCCGGGCCGCCGGAGCCGGGTTCCGCGGGTATAACCTCGTCATCGCGAATCATGTTGCTCTTGCTCCGGTCGCCGAGATGTTGAACCTGGCATTTGGAACTCCGTATTGGGTGGCGTGCCACAGCGTCGAAATCTGGTGGGGCACGTCGCGTGCGCGTCGGGCCGCGTTACGCCGGGCCAATCTTGTTCTCCCCGTCAGCCGCTATACCGAAGAAGTGGTTCGGAAGATCGAGGGCGTTGCGAGTTCGCGCGTCCATGTGCTTTACAACGCCGTTCCGGAGTCATTCACCGGATTGCTGCGTTCCGCAGGAGCGCCGAGTCAGGGCAGGGAATCGAAAGGCGCTCCGCATCTCTTGTCGGTTTGCAATTTGGCTCCGGGAAATGAGTTTAAGGGCGTGGACACAGTTATCCGGGCGCTGCCGCGAGTGCTCAGAAGTTTTCCGGCCTTGCGCTACACGGTGGTGGGCGACGGCGAGCTACGGGCGAAGCTGGAGAGCCTTGCCGCTCAAGCCGGCGTGGCAACCAACGTCGTTTTTCTCGGTGAGATTTCGGACGCTGAATTGGCCAGGCAGTATTGCGACTGCGACGTCTTCGTTTTGCCAAGCAGGGAGCAGGTGAAAGGACAAGCAGGCGGCGAAGGTTTTGGGCGAGTGTATTTGGAGGCGGCGCTGGCAGGAAAGCCGGTTGTAGGCAGCCGGATTGGTGGTGCAGCCGAGGCCGTGATTCATGGCAGAACCGGTCTGCTGGTGGATCCCGATTCAGCCGACGAGGTCGGGCAGGCCGTGCTCCACCTCCTACGAGATCCCACGTTTGCAGCCAGGCTGGGTTCGGAAGCCAGACGATGGGCTCAAGATACTTTCTCCGAAGAAGCGCTCTGCAGGTCTTTGCGGGAATTGTTGCGGCCCTACGGTTTCAAGAGTGAGAGTTTGCGTACGTTAGTGCATGAGGGCGGGCAGCTATGACGAAGCTCATGAAGGAACTGGAAGAGCTCCCGGAGGGCTTCAGTCAACCGACCGCTCTCCCTGCAACGCCGGACGAGCAGCGCGAGTGGCAGGGCGCCAACCGGGATTGGTGGGAAACCCACCCGATGCGCTACGACTGGAAGGGTGAAATTCCGTATGAGGAGTTTAGCAAGGAGTTCTTCGCGGAAATTGATAGGCGTTTCTTCAGCCTAGCGGCGCTGTACGCGCCTTGGAAGAAAATCCCGTTCGATGTGCTCATAGATTTTGACTCTCTCAAGGACAAGGACGTGCTCGAGATCGGTGTTGGCAATGGAAGCCACGCCCAGCTGCTGGCGGCACATGCCAAGTCGTTCGTCGCAATCGATCTTACGGACTACGCGGTCAGAAGCACAGCGGCGAGAATGCGCACATTTGGCCTCGCTGCAACTGTTCGGCAGATGGACGCCGAGCAGATGCTGTTCCCCGACGATAGTTTTGATTTCATTTGGAGTTGGGGGAGTATTCATCACTCGGCGAATACGAGGAAGGCCCTCGAGGAGATGCATCGCGTCTTAAGGCCCGGGGGCGAGGCTTTGGTGATGGTCTATCACCGCACCTTTTGGGAGTACTACGTACAGGGTGCCTTGCTCGCGCTCTTGTCGGGTCAGATTCTTAAACAGGCGGCGCTTCACAAGAGCATTCAGCGAAGAACTGATGGCGCAATGGCTCGATATTATAAGCGCTCGGAGTGGGATCGGTTGGTGTCTGACCTGTTTTTGATCAGGGACGTACGCATTTACGGGAAGAAAACGGAGCTTGTTCCAATCCCGGCGGGGCGGCTGAAGGATCTGCTCGTTCGATCCATACCGAACGGTGTCAGCCGATTTGTTACCAACACTTGTGGATGGGGCTCGTTCCTGGTGTCAAGGCTCCGCAAAAAGACGGTGTAACGGCGTATGTGCGGAATCATGGGGTTTTTCAGCGACGGGCGGGCCGAACAGACTCGGGCTGCGGTGGGCTCTATGATTGCGGGATCGCGGCATCGTGGCCCCGATGCTGAGGGCAGCATGGAGATTCCGCTGGCGACAGGAACGTTGATTCTGGGACACACGCGGCTTTCTATCCTCGATCTCAGCGAGGGTTCGCGGCAGCCGATTCACGATGCGGAAACCGGCTCATGGCTCGTTTACAACGGCGAAATCTACAACTTCCGGCAGTTGAGAAAGGAGCTGGAGGCGCTGGGCGTTAAGTTTCGCACTTCCGGCGATGCCGAAGTATTGCTGAAGGCGCTGGTGCAATGGGACGAAGCGGCGTTGAAAAAACTGGAAGGCATGTTCGCGTTTGCTTTTTGGGATGGCCGAAGCAGAAATCTGCTGCTGGCGCGCGATGCCATGGGCATGAAGCCGCTCTACTATCACGCGGGGGCCGGCGCATTCGCGTTTGCTTCGGAAGTGAAAGTGATCGAACGGCCGCAGATTTGTCCGCTGACTGTCGACAAACATGCGGTGGATTCGTTCCTGACGTACGGCGCGGTGGTGGGTCCGAATACGATCTTACGGGAAATCCGCGAGCTTGAGCCCGGCCACCTGTTGCGGGTGAATGCCCGCCGTGAAATCACGGATTCTGAATACTGGTCTTTGACCCGCCTCCTCTCGGAAAGCGCGGCGGCTGAAATTCCGGATTTCGAGCACGCCGTGTCACAGGTAAGGGGGCGGCTAGAGAGCGCTGTCAGTTCACATTTAGTTAGTGACGTTCCGGTGGGCGTGTTTCTCTCCGGTGGAGTCGATTCGAGCCTGCTGGCGCTGTTGGCCTCACGCCGCTCGACGAGTCCAATCACGCTGCTGACGGTTGCGTTCCCTGAGCAGGAATTTTCAGAATTGCCTTACGCGCGGCAGATTGCGCGGAACTTGCCGCATCTCCACGAAGTGGTGACGCTCAGCGCAAGAGAACTACGCGACTTGCTCCCCGACGCGCTGAGCGCGATGGATCAGCCCACGGTCGACGGGATTAATACGTACGTCATTTCTCGGGCGGGCGCTTCCTGCGGCTTGAAGGTTCTGTTGACGGGAATTGGCGGCGATGAATTGTTCGGCGGATACACCACGTTCGTGAAGGTTCCGAGGCTGCTGAAGTACGGAGCGGGGCTGCGTCCGGTGGCCCGCCTGCTTGCAAGACTGCGCACCAAGAACCCGATCCAATGGAAGAAAGTGGCCGATGCGGGTCAGCTTCGCAACACGGCGGAGGCCTATTTGCTGCAGCGCAGCATCCGCTGGCGGCGGGACAAGTCGGCCGGGCTGGCGGAGCGCATTCAGGAAAGTATTGGATCTTTGAAAAGCGATTTCCAGAAACTCGCCGCGCTGGAGATTCAGTTCTACGCTCGCAATCAACTGCTGAGAGATGCGGACGTGTTCAGCATGGCCAACTCGGTGGAGCTGCGGGTTCCATTCCTGGATATGCGATTGGTCGAAGCGGCGCTTTCGCTTTCACCTGAGCATCACTTCGAGGGAACAAGCGGAAAACGGCTGACCTGGCGCATTCTTCGCGACCTGACGGGCGAACAAATGCCCCAACGACGCAAGATGGGGTTCACATTCCCGTGGCGGCAGTGGCTCCGTCAGACACTCAAAGAAACGATCACCCGGACCTTAAGCGACCAGCAGCTCTACGAGCCGCTGATGCTGGATCCCGCCTACGGGCGAGAGTTGCTGGAAGGTTTGGAGCGGGAAGATCGGCTGCAATCGTGGTCTGAAGTGTGGTCACTTTTCGTGCTGCTGACCTGGCAGTCGAGGACGGGGGTGGAATGTGCCGTTGCCTAGGGTCGCCGT
>JASHPH010000010.1 GCA_030038255.1 Candidatus Sulfotelmatobacter sp.
CGAGTTGCAGCAGCGCCACCGCCCGCAGCACAACTCGCACCTGCTGAACCCCGCCGCTCAGCAGTTTCCGCAGTTCCTTTTTGTCTCTCGGGGTGACCTCAATGCGTAATGCCGCACGCGCCATACCCAGAGTATGCAGCAAAACATTTCCGAATGGAATTGTTTTATTAGAAATTCTTCAGGCGGTCAAAGACCTACGGCGACTGGCCCAACCGCCGCATCGTCGCCCTGACACCGCCGCTGGTGCTTGTCGACGCGGGCGATAAAAAGCCAGCAAAGCCGATCGAACTGCCCGACTGGGGAGAATTCGTCCTCCGATCCAGCATCACGATCCCGTCCACCTGGTCGGTTGAAGTAGCCAACGACACTCACACAACCAATCCTTTCGGCAGCTTCGACTCCGTTTACAGCATGAAGGATTCCACGCTGATCGTCGAACGCCGCCTGACGCTGGAGGAGCCCAAAGTTCAGCCCGACCGCTGGAATGAATATGCAAAGCTCAGCAAGGCTGTCAATGACGACGCCGGCCACTGGATCCAGCTGTCGACAGGCTCCGGAAAATCGGGCGCGGTGGTTTCACAGAACAACCCCGAGGCTCAACGACTTCTGCAGCAGGCACTCGAAGCGCTGCAGCGAAGAGGATTCAACGAGGCCCGCGACGCCCTCGATCAGGCCGAAAGGCTCAACCCGCAGCAGGCGGGTCTGTGGGCCACGCGCGCCATACTCTACGGGGCTACAAACGATACGGTGAACGGCATCGCCAGTCTGAAAAAAGAAGTTCAGTTCCATCCGGAAGAAGTCGCTGCCTGGCGGGCTCTCGGAGAGGCAGAGATGTCCCTGCACGACACGGCCGGCGCTATCTCGGCATTTCGCGAGCTGCTCAGGGTTGCCCCGGGCGATATGTCCGGTACCCTGTTGCTGGCGACTCTGCTGAATAACGAAAAGCGCTACAGGGAAACGATCGATCTCCTCCGCCCGGCTCTCGACGGCGCCTCCGCGGATGCCGCGCGCGCCTACCGGGACACTCTCTCCGACGCCCTGCTGCGCAACGGGCAGAAAGAAGAGGGCATCGCGATGACCAAATCATTTGCGGATTCATCCGACGACCCAAACGTCCTGAATGATGCCGCCTGGCATCTCGCAGACACCGGCATCGACATTGCTCTCGCTATCGAATACTCGCAAAAGGGTGTGACGAAACTGGAAGAAACACTGTCCTCGGTGAAACTCTCCGGCCTGACGAATGAGGACCTGCAGCATATCGCATTTACGACCGCGATATGGGACACCCTGGGGTGGAGCTTCTTCCAGGCAGGCGACCTCGCGAAGGCCGAAAAATACCTTGCTGCCGCGTGGAGTCTGGCCCAGCAGGGTCCGGTAGCCGATCACCTTGGCCAGATTTACGAAAAGCAGGGCCGCAAAGACGATGCCCGTCATTTCTACGAACTTGCGCGGGCCGCCGGCGGCGTTGGGGAAGATACGACCGAACGGCTGGACCATCTGGGCGGACCGGTCAACCCTATGCCGCGCCCCACGCTGAGACGCGGCCCGGTCACGCAGATGAAGCCTGCCGATCCTAACTGGATTGATCCCGGAGAAGAACTGGGCAAGCTTCGCACCACGGGTGTGCCTCTGCTCAACGCGCAGAAGGGCACGGCGGAATTTTTCCTTTCGTTCTCGAAGAGCGGAGTCGAGGAGACGCTTTTCATTTCCGGGGATCAAAGTCTCAAAGACGCGGGCGGTGTGCTGTCGAAGACGGCGTTCAAAGTACCGTTCCCCGACGATGGGCCGGAGCGCATCGTCCGCCGCGGCATTCTCTCGTGTTCTGCCGTAACGAAACCGAGCTGTCAGATAGTGTTCCTTCTTCCGGCTAACACCGCTGCCAACTGATAACTGAAAAACGGCGACTGATAACATAGTCGTTACCCCGTTTCAGCCATGAGCGAGACGTCTGCGAATGTGGTCGCGATTTATCCAGGATCGTTCGATCCGATTACTACCGGCCATCTCGACGTGATTGAGCGCGGCTCGCGGCTGTGTGACCGGCTGATCGTCTCGATCCTGCGTAACGAAGCCAAAGCGCCTCTGTTCACCGTGGAGGAACGCATGGAAATGCTGAGCGAAGTGACGGACAGATTTCCCAATGTGGAGGTGGACTGCTTCCACGGCCTGCTGGCGGATTACGCTTTGCGCCGCGGCGCCCGCGTCATTATTCGCGGCATCCGCGCCATTTCAGATTATGAATATGAACTGCAGATGGCCCTGATGAACCGCCGTCTGCAGCCGCAGCTGGAAACGATTTTTCTCCTGGCCGGCGAACAATACTCATTCATCAGCTCGAAACTGGTGAAGGAGATCATCAGCCTCGGCGGCAACATCGCCGGCCTTGTGCCACCTACAGTCGAAAAGTGCCTGCGCGCGCGCCTGAAAGAAGTGGACTGACGGATCGACATGACACCAACAATGAAAGCAACAATCGCGGACCGCATCTCCTCTATCAGTGTTTCCTCCACCATGAAGGTCATGGCGGACGCTGACAAGCTGAAGCGTGAAGGAATCGACGTGGTCGATTTCAGCGCGGGGGAACCGGATTTTCCGACACCCGACAACATCAAACTGGCTGCCATCGAAGCCATCGTCAAAAATTTCTCGAAGTACACGCCCGTTGGCGGCACGGTGGAACTCAAGCAGGCCGCGATCGACCGGCATCGCGCCGAATACGGAACGGACTACAAGCTCTCCGAGTGCATCATCACCGTCGGCGG
>JASHPH010000109.1 GCA_030038255.1 Candidatus Sulfotelmatobacter sp.
GCACGCGCGGGTGGCTGAAGAAATAGGCCAGGCGATTCAGAAACAAACGGGGTGGGAGTTCCTCGGCGTTGACCTTACGCCGGCACCGCTTGGAGACATTTCGATTGGCGCCGCGATCGAGCGCTACTTGGGGGCACCGTTTGGCAGCAGCGGAACTCTGACCGCGGCCTCCATCATCACACAAGCGGTGAAGGCAGTTCCGGTGAAGCAGGTTGGCTACTCAGGGCTGATGGTTCCGGTGCTCGAAGACAAACGTCTTGCTGAGCGCTGGAGTCAAGGCACCTACCACCTGGATTCGCTCCTCTCATACTCAGCAGTTTGCGGGACGGGTTTGGACGCTGTGCCCCTTCCCGGGAATATTAGCGAGGACCAACTGACGCGCATCATCGGTGATGTGGCGTCTCTGGCAGTAAAGTGGCATAAACCACTCACCGCCCGCCTGCAACCGGTTGCCGGAAAGGAA
This sequence comes from Candidatus Sulfotelmatobacter sp., assembly GCA_030038255.1. Taxonomy (GTDB): domain Bacteria; phylum Acidobacteriota; class Terriglobia; order Terriglobales; family Acidobacteriaceae; genus Sulfotelmatobacter. The sequence goes on from JASHPH010000109.1 coordinate 464, forward strand.
GCAGGAGAAAAGACAGAGTTTGACGATCCGCGTCTAGTGAATGCAACCTTACAGCCGCTACCTTGACCGGCGCCGTCCCGCGAACACATACCAGATCCCATTGGTACAACGTTGCCACCAAGTCCGATCGTCGGCTCCATCCTGACTTCCTCGGAAAGCTAGCTTGCAGATTTGGGCTTGGCGCCCGAGGTCTGATCGGTGTGTGATTGGTACCCCAAAATCATGTGCACGTTTTGACCACGTCGATCGCACTTGCGGCGTTGGTGACTCTACGCACTACGTCTTCGACTGCAAAATTGAGTTCGGGCGAAATCTCAGTGCCGGGTTCGAATCGGTGTCCCTCGATGCCGTAGATTGTTAGCCGGGCAGGAATACGTCCCAGAACACGCGCCAATTCGATTGCCTCTGCCACACCGAGGCCATGAGTCGACGGTGGTGTCTTGCTTGAAATCGGCGTCTGGCGAGCGTCCCAGGTTTGCACGGTCCCCACGGGCGCGCCGGTCACAACGGCATCGATGACGATGACATCGTCGGAGCCCGTCCACGCTTCGATGAGGTCTGCAGCCTGGCCCGAGCAGATCTCGGCCTGAATGCCAAGCTGGCGCAGTCTCTCGGCGACGAGGATTCCGGCCGCGTCGTCGCCGCGCTCCCGATTGCCGCAGCCAATGATGCGCATGCGCTAGGCCTTCGATTCCTGGCGATCCACCGTCAGCTTCAGGAAGTGCGTGGCGCAGGAAATGCACGGGTCGTAACTGCGAATCGCCTGCTCGCATTTCCATGTGGCTTCGTCGACGGGCCAGGCGACCAGCTGCGCTGCATATTCGCGAAGATCATCCTCGATCCGCTTTTGGTTTTGCGAGGTCGGCGGCACGATCTTGGCAGTAACGATCATTCCTTTGTCATCCAGCGCGTAGCGGTGGTAGAGAATGCCGCGCGGCGCTTCTGTGATGGCCTGACCGATGCCGATCCGGTTGTGCACCTCGACGCGCGGCGTGGCCGGAGGCTCGTATTCGCGAATCACTCGCAACGCTTCCGCGCAGGCAAAGACAAGTTCCACTGCGCGGACCACGATGCTGCGGAAAACATTCTTCACCGGCGGTTGCAGCCGGACATCGATCGCCGCCTGCCGCGCAGTTTCCGGCAGTTTGTCGAAATTCAGGTTAAACCGCGCCAGCGGACCTACCAGATAGGAACCCCGGCCTCGTACCACCGACTGCAGTGCATTCGAGTGTTTGACGTGCAGTTCTGCGAAATGATCTTCGTACTCGGCCGTGTCGATATCCAGACCACGATTCGACACCAGACGCCCTTCGTTGAACGGATATTCGTCAGGATGGCGCAGAGCCACGAATTCGTAATCCTGCTCGAAATTGGGAAATTCCAATCCTGCCGTCCACTTCACGCTCTCGATGGAAGCCTCGAGCGCCCAATTCAGGTCGTCCTCCAGTTCGCGCAACTGATGCTTCGTAGGTACTTTGCAGAAGCCTCCGATCGCCGCCGAGATGGGATGAATCTCTCGTCCGCCGAGCAGTTGCACGATGCGATTGCCGATTTTCTTCAGTCGCAGGGCTTTCTCGACCACAGCCCGGTGGTCCTTCGCCATCGCGATCGCATCCGGGTAGCCAAGAAAATCAGGCGCGTGCAACATGTAGACGTGCAACGTGTGGCTTTCAATCCATTCGCCGCAATAGAAAAGGCGGCGAAGCAGGCGAACGGCAGGACTGATGCGGACTCCCAGAGCCCTTTCTATGGCGTGCACTGCGCTCATCTGGTACGCGATGGGGCAAATGCCGCAGATCCGGGCAGTGATATCGGCGGCCTCTGAGAAGTGACGACCACGCAGGAAAGCCTCAAACAACCGCGGAGGCTCGTATATCTTGAGCTTCACGTCGGCGACGCGTTCTCCCACCAGTTTGATGTAAAGCGAACCCTCGCCTTCCACCCGGGCCAGGGTGTCGACGCGAATCGTCCTGGTTGCGCGCCCTGTCATGTTCGTTCACATTCCTCGCTGGCCTTGCGGAACTGCCACGCCCAGGCGTTGAAACCGCGGAACGCGCGAGCGATCTGGCTGTCGGCTTGTCCCAGAATCCGGAATTGGCTCGACATGGAAGATGTGTTGGGAGATTCCATGGGTCCATAACAGCCGTAGCAGCCGCGATCGTATCTGGGGCACAGCGCTCCGCACCCGGCTTGAGTGACCGGGCCCAGGCAAGGGACGCCGCGCGCCACGGCAATGCAAACATTCGCCTTGCGCTTGCATTCGATGCACACGCTATACGAGGGAATATTCGGCTTGCGCCCGGCCAGCGTGGCAGTGATCAACTCCAGCAGTTGATGTTTGTTGATGGGGCAGCCGCGCAGCTCGAAATCGACGGGAACGTGCTCGGCGATCGGAGTCGAGAGCTTCAGCGTGCTGATGAATTGTGGCGTCGCGTACACGACGCGGATGAACTCATCGACATCCTTCCAATTGCGCAGAGCTTGAATACCGCCGGCAGTCGCACAAGCGCCGATCGTGATCAGAGTTCTGCATTGCCGCCGTACTTCCTGAATGCGCTGGGCATCCTGGTGAGTCGTGATCGAGCCTTCGACTAGGCCGATGTCATACGGACCTTTTGACATGGCGCGGCTGGCTTCCGGAAAGTAGGCGATCTCCACCGCTCCGGCAACAGCAAGCAGTTCGTCTTCTGCATCAAGCAGGCTTAATTGACAGCCGTCGCATGACGCAAACTTGAAGACTCCAATTCTCGGCTTGTTTTTTGCATCAGAGCTCATACTTCTCCAACAGCGGGCGCATCTGCTCATAGCGGAAGACGGGCCCGTCTTTGCAGATGAAGTGCGGCCCATACTGACAATGTCCGCAAAAACCGACCGCACACTTCATGTTGCGTTCCATGGAAAGGTAAATATCGTCGTGGCTGAGCCCCACCGCTTCCAGGTCGCGAACCACAAATCGCATCATGATCTCCGGACCGCAGACCATCGCCACCGAGCGCGCCGGGTGCAGCCGGGAATATTTGAACAAGGTGGTGACTACGCCGACATGGCCGCGCCAACCGATCCCACCATAATCCACCGTGACCAGCACCTGAGTCTCAGGGATGCGAGCCCATTTCGCCAGCTCCTTGCGGTAGAGCAGGTCGCGCGGGCTGCGTCCTCCATAAAGAATGACAAGTCGCCCGTAGTCCTTGCGGTTTTGCAAAACCTGGTAGATCACAGACCGCAACGGCGCCAGTCCAATCCCGCCCGCAACCACAATGACATCCCGGCCGCGTGCTGCCTCAAGCGGCCAACCGGTCCCAAACGGACCTCGTACGCCCACACCGCTGCCTACTTTCTGGTTTACCAAGGAATGAGTGGCTTGCCCGACGGAACGCACGGTATAAATCAGGCGGTCCTGCAGGCTGGGATCGCCACTGATGGAGATTGGCAATTCCCCCACTCCAAACACCCACAACATGCTGAACTGGCCGGGCCGAAACGCACTTTCCCTGGCTTCGTTCTCGGGATCGAGTCTCAGGGTAAAGGTGTCCGGCGTTTCCTTGGATACTTCCCGCACTATGTACGGCTGCGGAAGCATGGGATCGATTGTGCTGCTTGTCGCCATAATCAGCGCCTTACTGCGTACACGTCTAGCAACTGCAAGCGCGTCGCGTCCAGCCGTTGTTCCACGATCCCGGAGAAACGCTTTAAAACCTCATAACCCAGATCATGGTTTTCCTCACACTTGTTCCGCAAACACCTTCCGTCGAGGGCGATAGCACGGACATCATCAACAGCTCGGGCACTGAATTTCCATCGGTAGGGCTCCATGAGCCATGACCAGCCCAGAATCTCTCCGATGCTGACGGTCGAAACGATGATCGGCTTGTGCGCAGGCACCAACAACTCCAACGCCACTTTTCCTTCGCGAATCAAGTAGAAAGTGTTGGCCGCATCTCCCTCTTTGAGAATGTAGGTGCCTGCCGTGAACCGCACGTTCGAAGCACAACTCACCATGAGACTCAGGAAACCGGCATCGAGGCCGGCAAAGAACGGGTGTTCGCCAATAATGCGCTCAAGAGTCTCCATTCCTTCCTCCTTCCCGAATAGCCCGGACCTCTTCCGTAATGTCGATACCCACCGGGCACCAGGTAATGCAACGTCCGCAGCCGACACATCCCGAGCTGCCGAACTGGTCGATCCACGAAGCGAGCTTGTGGGTCATCCACTGGCGATAGCGGGCTTTGGCCGAACTTCGGATGCTGCCTCCATGAATGTAAGAAAAGTTCTGTGTGAAGCAGGAATCCCAGCGGCGCCAGCGTTCCGCGTGATCGCCGCTGATGTCGCTTACATCTTCTACGGATGTACAAAAGCAAGTGGGGCAAACCATGGTGCAGTTCGCGCAGGTCAGACAGCGGCTGGCGACGTTGTCCCACCGCGGGTGCTCGAAGTTGTTGTAGAGAAGCTCTTTGATTCCCGTGGTATCGATGCTGCGCACCTGCTGCCTGGCCGCGGCCTCCACTTTGGCAGCAGCCTCCCCACGGTCTTCCTCCGTGGCGGGAAAGGTCTTCAACTCTGAAAGGACTTCGACCCCGCGATCGCTGCCCGCTGCCACCAGGAAGCGATGCCCTTTGGAGTCCAGCAGTTCGGTAAGGGCAAGATCAAATCCGTTTGAGACCTGAGGCCCTGTGCCCATCGACGCACAGAAGCACGTTTCCGCAGCTTGCGTGCATTGCACGGCAATGATGAATGCCGCGCGACGGTGTCGGTCGTAGATTGGATCGCAATATTTGTCCTCGAGCAGCACGCGGTCTTGCACAGCGATCGCGGCCATCTCGCACGCCCGCGTTCCCAAGAACGCACGGGGGCGCTCGCGCTTCTCCTCGTTGTTTAAGATTCTGAAAGTCCCGTTCTGCCGCTCGGCTGCCCAGAGCCGTACCTCCGCGGGATGGGTGTATTTTTTCCAGCTCTGGGGACCGACCACATATCCGAATAGAGCTTCATCGTCACGACGATGCAGGCGGTAATGGCCCGGCTTCTGTTCGTCGGTCCATCCCTTGGGCAGATCGTCCGGTGACTCGACGTGGTCATATACAATCGCCCCGTCGCGCACCGTCGGCCCTACAACTTCATAGCCCTTGCGTACGAGCACCTCGATGAGCTTTCCCAGTTGGTCTGCTGCGAGAATGTGCTCCCATCGCTGAGCAGCGCGATCCTCTGCGCCCGCAATGCGATTCAAGGTTGCCATTGACTACTAGCCTACTCCTTTTCTCGTCAGGTCGAGTGTGAGGCAAGGCACAGTTCCCTTGCACGATGACTGTCGGTTCCGGCTTTGGGAAATCAGTGTGAGGATGCCACCTTGGCCGTGACATTGGTTGCCGTTTTGTGGTAGTGCGCTTAAGCATCGGCCCTTCTCGCCAACTCAGTTTTTGGTTTAGTCAACTTGGAATACACTTGTGCGCGACTATGAAACCCCAGTTCTGCGCATTCCCATTGCTCTTCGCCGCTTTTTTCATGAGTGCTCTCTATGCCCAGCAGGGTGAATCTCCCTTGCCCGCGCTGCCGGCAGACATTCCCAAAGACGCAACGCTGATGATGCTGCTCATCGACAAAGCCCCGTCGGGACAAGACGCGGTTTGGACCACGCCTGACGGCGCAGTGCACGAATTTTTCCAGTTCAACGATCGAGGGCGCGGGCCGAAGACGTATTCAACCTATCGGCTCGACAGGGGCGGCATCGTTACGGCGGAAGAAACCACCGGCGTCGATTACATGAAGAACGCGGTGAAAGAGACATTCACCGCGGCCGGTGGTGAGGCGTCGTGGAAGAACTCGTCGGAAGACGGCCATCAGGCCAATGCTTCCGGACGCTTCTTCGTGGGCTTGAGTGGCGGGCCGGCGGGATCGTATCTGCTGGCGCAGGCGCTGCTGAAGAACGGCGGCAAACTGCCGTTACTTCCCGGCGGTGAGACGACCCTGCGCGAATTGAAGACGGTGCCGGTGGAAGCGAATGGGAAAAAATTGAGTGCCACTCTTTACCAAATCGACGGCCTCGACTTCACTCCTACCTACCTGTGGCTCGACGAGCAGCACACTGGATTCGCTGCCGTGGACGCGTGGTCCGGGCTAATTCGCTCTGGTTACGAGAGCAGTTTTGGCACTTTGCTGAAAGCGCAGCAAGAATTCGAACAGTCGCGCGCGGCCAGCCTCGCCAAACAGCTCATCCATCATCCGAGCGGTGATCTCGTCATCAAGAATGTCACACTGTTCGATTCCACTGCGGCGAAAACCGTTCCGGGGCAGCGGATCGTCGTGCGCGGCGAGCGCATCGCCAGCGTGGAAGCTGAGAAGGGCCAGGCGACCGCATCCGGAGCGCAGGTCATCGACGGCTCGGGCAAAATGCTTCTCCCCGGCCTGTGGGATATGCACCAGCACCTGTTCGCGAGCAACGCGTATCTCGATGTCGCTGCCGGGATTACCACCATTCGCGACCTGGCGAACTCGATCGACGAATTGGACAAGCTGAAGAAGCATATTGAGGCGGGCGAGCAGATTGGCCCGCGCATTGTGCTCGCCGGGTTCATCGACGGCCCCGGTCCCTATGAAGGCCCGGTGAAAGTGCTGGCGGCAACTCCCGAAGAGGCCCGCGAGCGCGTTGACCACTATGCCGACCTCGGCTACGTGCAGATCAAGATTTATAGCTCGGTAAAGCCGGAACTGGTGCCCGTCATCATTGAGGAGGCGCACAAGCACGGAATGCGCGTCAGCGGACACGTACCCGCGGGCATGACCGCCGAGCAATTCGTGCGCGACGGCGCCGACGAAATCCAGCACATGAACTTCGTCTTTCTCAACTTCTGGCCCGAGGTCAAGGAAACGCGCACTCCGGCGCGTTTTATCGAACCGGGTAAGCACGCAGCGTCCTTGGACCTCGACTCACAGCAGGTGAACGACTTCATCGCCCTGCTCAAGGAGCATCAAACGGTGATCGATCCCACTATGACGATCTGGGAGGCGACCTACGTCGATCGCCCAGGCAACATTTCAGAAGAAGACGCTTACATGTTCGACCGCCTGCCGTTGCAAGTGCAGCGCGGCGCGAAGATGGCCGGCAATGCCCTGCCCGTCCCCGACATTGCCACTGACCAGTTGTATCGTGCCTCATACGCGAACTTTGTTCGCATGGTGAAAAAGCTCTATGACAACGGCATCACCGAAGTGGCTGGCACAGATCTTGCCAAGGGCTATTCTCTGCACCGCGAGTTGGAGATTTACAACGCTGCCGGGATTCCCGCACCGGAAGTGCTGCGCATGGCGACGCTGACCGCGGCGAAGGTCATGAAACTCGACGGCGAACTGGGTTCGATCGCGCCCGGCAAGCTCGCCGACATGATTCTCGTTAACGGCGACCCCACGGCGAACATCAGCGACATTCGCAAGATCGATGTGGTGGTCAAGGGCGGCGCGGTGATGTATCCGGACGAACTTTACCCGGCTATGGGGATACGGGCGAGATAGTCTGAAGAATTTCGATTGACCTTTCGCAGGCCGCAAAAGCTTGCCAGCGGGGTATAATCCGGGCCTGCCTATGTCCCTTGCTCCGGGAACCCGGCTGGGACCGTATGAAGTGCAGTCGGCGGTCGGCGCCGGCGGCATGGGAGAGGTCTACCGCGCACGCGACACGCGACTGGATCGCACGGTCGCCATCAAAGTTCTTCCTACACACTTGAGTTCGAATCCTGACCTGCGTGCGCGTTTCGAGCGCGAGGCCAAGGCGATCTCGGCCCTGCAGCATCCCAACATTTGCGTTCTCTACGACGTGGGCTCACAGAATGGCGTCGACTTCCTGGTCATGGAGTACCTGGAAGGCGAGACGCTCTACACACGAATCGCGCGCAAGCCGCTGGCGCAGGACGAAGCGTTGAAGATCGCCATCGAAATCGCCGATGCGCTCGACAAGGCGCACC
>JASHPH010000110.1 GCA_030038255.1 Candidatus Sulfotelmatobacter sp.
GAAGAAGTGCCGAGCGAAGAACAGACGCATGATCCAGCGCCCGGACCTAGGAAACGAGCACCTCGTCCGAAGGCGCGACCCGTTTTGTGTCTCCCCAAGGGACTTGTGGACAAGGGCGAGAAGGCTGTGGACGCGGCTCTGCGCGAGGTGCGCGAGGAAACTGGCATCACCGCCGTTCCAGTCACCAAGCTGGCGGACATCAAGTATGTGTACGTCCGCACCTGGGGCGATCGGGAGCGAGTGTTCAAGATCGTCAGCTTCTATTTGTTGCGCTACGAATCCGGGCGCATTGATGACATTTCTCAGGAGATGCGCGTCGAAGTAGCAAATGCGAAATGGGTGCGGCTGGAAGACGCGCCGAGGCTGCTCGCGTATCGCGGGGAAAAGCAGATGGCGCGTAAGGCGCTGGAGTATGTGGGTTCCCATGCTGAGATTTAGCGTCGAGATTTGAGGGTGGTGTTTTGACTGCCGCGATCTGACAGTTCGTTCCCAATGTGCCGCTGACGCACTCGATCGTCCTTATGCTCAAGAAATCTTCGGTTCTCAGGCGAATCCAACTATCTGTGCTGGTCGCCTTCTCACTCGTGATTCCGAACTGTCCTCTGCAAGCTCAATCGAACCAACCCCCAGCCTGCCCTCATCCCGGATTCAGTCCGCAGCCGTGGCTTGAGGACCTTGCGCAATTGACGGCCGAGATGGCGGCTCATTACGCCAACCTGGATTACGCCGTTCGCGAACGTCGCATGGATCTGCCGCAATTGCGTCGGGATACCGAGACCAAACTCAGCCAAAGTTGTGACGAGCAGGAAGCGCGGAAAGCCTTGGAATCGTTCCTGAAGGCTTTCGGGGACGGTCACCTGGAGATTGACTGGCCGAGACCGGCGGTGCCAGCCGAAGCGTCAAGGCCGACGGAGGCGCAGTCACTGTGCACTCGCCTCGACTACAAGAAGTTCGGATTCAAACCCGGAATCGACTTTTCATCCTTTCCTCAGTTCACCAGTATCGGCGGTGTTGAGGCGGACTGGTTTACGGGCGGCATTCTGCGCCTGACCGATACGGCGACACTGGGCGTGATCCGGATAGCGATTTTCAGCGAGCACGCTTACCCCGACGCCTGCGAGCAGACGGTCCAGGAGTTGAGGTTGAACGACTCCGACAAGTGCGATGAGCAATGCAAAAACACGATCGAGCGCGAGACGGCGAACCGGCTGACGGCAGCCATGGTGCGGCGTGTGTCACAACTGCAGGCCGCCGGAGCCACAGCCATTCTGGTCGACATCACCCGCAACGGCGGAGGCTCCAACTGGGTGGAACCGCTGCCGCGCGTATTGAGCCGGGTTCCGCTGAATGAAGCACGGTCCGGATTCATCAAGCACGAGCACTGGAATAAACAGTTGAAGACGCAGCTCGCCGATGTGGAAGCGGATTTGAAAAAGGGGTCCGGGCCAAAAGATGTTCTCGAAGAAGCAGCTGCGCACCTGCGGTCAGGCATTGCCCGTAGCGAGGAACATTGCGACCGGAGCCAGGTCTGGACCGACGGCACATTGCGATGCTCACTGCTGGTGAACGACGTTTTCTTCGGCGGCAGCAATCTTCTGCCCTACGCCGCGCCAGGGTCGTTCGCGTCGCTGGAATCGAAAACAGAGTTGTTTCATCCGCTGGACTACACCTATACCGAGTCGCCGAACCGGCCGCCCGTGTACGTGGCGGTGGACGGCAACACCTGGTCGGCTGCTGAATATTTCGCCGCCGTTCTTAAGGACAACGGCGCGGCAACTATATTGGGAGAAGTAACTGGCGGAGCGGGATGTGGCTACACCGAAGGCGGAATTCCCACTACGCTGAAAAATTCTAAGGCGGCCGTGAAGATGCCCGACTGCACCCGCTATCGCAAAAACGGCATGAACGAAGTCGCTGGCGTTACGCCGGATGTTCTAGTGCCGTGGTCGGCGCACGATAGTGCCTATTTGAAGGCGCAAAAGTTGTTGAACTCACTCAGCGCGGTCTTTGGAACCGGAACGGGTCAGACCGCACATTAGTTCTGCGGTTGGCGGGCGGTCTTCTCCCTTGATTCCAGCGCTGGATTAATTGTCCTCGAAGCGTTTACCATTACCAGTTCGCGGTCTCCGGGGATTCGGAGAGAAGAATCGGGGACTGATTCGCATGCCATCGTGTCAGTTGCCATCCTTTCAGGTGCCAGGCTCGCAGCGGCCGACTTTTCTGGTTCGAGCTTTGGCAACGGAACTTCACCCGGCGGTATCCGGCGATTAACAGTAACCATGTCTCCTGCGTCCGCTGTGGTCCAAGCAATTCATATCGAGGCGAATTCATGAAACGCATCAATAAAGTCGCGATCCTCGGCGCCGGAACCATGGGCGCCCGCATCGCCGCGCATTTTGCCAATGCCGGCGTTCCCAGCTACCTGCTCGATATCGTTCCCCCGGACGCGGATGCACCTGCGCGCAACAAAATCGCGGCTGCTGGGTTCGATGCCGCGAAAAAGTCGAAACCGGCCGCGTTTATGGACGCGTCTTTGGCCCGCCTGGTCACCGTGGGCAATTTCGAAGACGATCTCAACAAACTCGCCGATGTCGATTGGATCATTGAGGCCGTCGTGGAGAACCTGGAGATCAAACGCTCGCTGCTGCGCAAGGTGGAGGCGATTCGCAAGCCGGGGACCATCGTGACCACGAACACCAGCGGGTTGCCGGTGGGCAAAATCGCGGAAGGATTCTCCGACGATTTTCGCTGGGCCTGGTTCGGCACACACTTCTTTAACCCGCCGCGTTACATGCGATTGTTGGAGATCATTCCGACGCCGGAAACTGATCACTCCGCGATTTTTGCCATATCACATTTCTGCGATGTCCGACTGGGCAAGGGCGTAGTGATCGCGAAAGACACGCCCAATTTCATCGGCAACCGGATCGGAACGTTCTCCGTGTTGAATGTCATCCGGCTGATGCAGGAGATGGGATTGACGATCGAAGAAGTCGACGCTCTGACCGGACAGGCCGTTGGATGGCCAAAGTCGGCGACGTTCCGCACCATCGACCTGGTCGGGCTCGACATTGTGGGTCACGTTGTCGGCAACATGACGCAGAACGTGCATGACGAACGCAGCGATCTGCGGCTGCCGGATTTCTTTAATCAGATGCTGCAGAAGAAATGGCTGGGCGATAAAACCAAGGGCGGTTTCTACAAGAAGGCGAAGGGCAGCGATGGCAAGGAAGATGAGCGCCTCGCGCTCGATTGGAAGACGCTCGAATATCATCCGCGGCAGAAGCCGAAATTCGCCGCGCTCGACATGGCGAAGAACATTGAGGACACCGGAGCGCGGCTGCGAACTTTGCTTGGCATCGACGGCGCGCCGGCCAAGGGCGACAAGGCCGGAGCTTTTCTGTGGTCAGCGTTGTCAGATCTGTGGACTTATTCGGCGAATCGCCTGCCGGAGATTGCCGATTCCGTCGTGGAAATCGATCGTGCGATGCGGCTGGGCTTCAACTGGGAACTGGGCCCGTTTGAGCTGTGGGATGCGGCCGGGGTCGAGGCCACGGTCGCGCGCATGAAGAAAGAGGGGAAGCCGGTCGCGGCCAATGTCGAGCGATTGCTCGCTTCGGGACAAAAGTCGTGGTACATCGACGATCCCAAATCGCCCGCGGGGCGCAAATATTGGGACTCAGGGACCGTCAGTTGGGAGCCAGTTCGCGTCCCGGCCGGAGTGTGGTCGGTCACGGTTGCGAAGAAGTCCAACGGAGTAGTGAAGAAGAATTCCGGCGCATCGCTGGTCGATCTTGGAGATGGAGTCGCGTGCCTCGAGTTCCACTCGAAAATGAACTCCCTAGGGGCAGACATCATCGGCTTGATCACGCAGACGTTGAAGCCGGGCGGACCGGGAGACAGCTTCGACGCGTTCGTCATCACCAATGACGCGACGAATTTTTCCGTAGGCGCCAATATCATGCTCCTGCTGATGAGCGTGCAGGAAGAGGAGTGGGACGACGTTGACCTCGCTATTCGCCAGTTCCAGGGGATGACGCAGGCAATCAAGTTTTCGCCGAAACCCGTGGTGTCCGCGCCGTTCGGGCTGTGCCTTGGCGGTGGCACGGAGATTTCGCTGCACGCTGCGGCGCGCCAGCCTCATGCCGAGCTTTATACCGGTCTGGTCGAGGTTGGGGTAGGGTTGCTGCCCGGCGGTGGAGGGTGTAAGGAGATGTTGCTCCGCGCGGTCGATGCTGCCTCGGTATCGCGAGGTGGCGCAGCAGCGCTGAGCGGTTCTCAAAAAGACGCGCTGGCAGGATCCGTCGAAATGCTGGAAGCGATGAAAAAGGCGTTCGAGACCATCGCAACGGCAAAAGTAGCGACCTCGGCGCATGAAGCCCGCGGCCTCGGTTTCCTCACGGACTCGGACCGCATCACGATGAACCGCGAGCGTGTGCTTTCCGATGCGAAGGTGCGAGCGCTGGAGCTGGTGCGTGCGGGATACGAGCCGCCGGTGCCGCGCACCGACATTCCAGCACCGGGCGAAAGCCTTCTTGCGGCGCTCAAGATGGGCGTTCACCTCATGCGCCAGGGCGACTACATCACCGACTACGAGGTGAAGCTGGGCGGAAAGATCGCGGAAGTGCTCTGCGGTGGCCACGTCACTCCGGGAACGCCGGTGAGCGAGCAGTACATTCTTGATCTGGAGCGCGAGGGCTTCAAATCTCTGTGTGGCGAAAAGAAAACGCAGGAGAGAATTCAGTACACGCTGAAAACGGGCAAGACGCTGAGGAACTAGGACGGATCATTGATGCGAGTCTTGAAAGAAAAATTCCCGGTCGTTGGATTGATGAAGGGCAGATTGGTAATCGCCGGATTAACGATCGTGCTGCTCGGGGCGCTGGCTGCTCAGGCGCAGACGAGCGCTCCCCAAAAAGAAGCGGCACCCGACGTGCCTGATGCGATCGCGGTTCCCGCGGGCCTGGAGCCAGTGCTGTTTGTGCACGCCAAGGGATCGCAGGTTTACACCTGCCAGGCGGGCGCGGACGGCAAATTTGCCTGGACGCTGAAAGGCCCGGAGGCGGAATTGAGGGACCGGAGCGACAAAGTAATCGGCCAGCACCTCGCCGGGCCTACCTGGAAGCTAAAAGATGGCAGCGAAGTTACGGGCAAAGCGGCTGGACACGTGGATTCGCTCGACCCGGACTCGATTCCCTGGCTGCTGGTGAACGTTGTCACCAACTCGGGAAAAGGACAACTTGCGAAAGTAACGGCCATTCAACGCGTGCATACCCATGGCGGCAAGCCGGGCGGCGACGTGTGCGATGAAGCCCACAAAGGCGCAGAGACCAAGAGTAACTACACCGCTGACTATTTCTTTTTCGCGCCGGCAAAGTAACCGTGCGCGTTGAAGCGAGAGGGCGAGAAAAGACATCGAATCACAAGGACATCGAATAACGGTTTTCTGAAACGGAGAAATTCTATGCGTGAAGTCGTGATTGCTTCGTCGGTTCGCACGCCGGTGGGACGCGCCTACAAAGGAACACTACGCGCCACGCGGCCGGATGAGTTGGGTGCCGTTGCGATCAAAGGCGCGCTCGAGCGCGTGCCTAAGCTCGATCCCAAAGAAATCGAAGACGTGATTCTCGGCTGCGCGATGCCTGAGGCGGAGCAGGGGATGAACGTGGCCCGCATCGCCTCGTTGCGCGCAGGATTGCCAGTTGAGGTTTCGGCGCTGACGATTAATCGGTTCTGTTCGTCGGGATTGCAGGCTATCGCGATGGCGGCCGAGCGCATTATGAGCGGCGGCGCGGACGTCATCGTCGCGGGCGGGACGGAGTCGATGACCATGATTCCGATGGGCGGCCACAAAATTTCACCGAATCCGTGGCTGATCGACCATTATCCTGACGCATACCTCTCGATGGGCCTGACGGCTGAGCGCGTGGCACAGCGAGTGGGCATCACGCGCCAGGCGGCGGATGAGTTCTCCCTGCGTAGCCATCAGAAAGCGCTGGCCGCGATCCAGGCGGGGAAGTTCGACGACGAAGTCGTGCCTGTGCCCGTGAGCTTCAGCACGCCCAACGGCTCGAAACCGAAGAAGCAAGAGATCTTATTCAAGGTGGATGAAGGACCGCGCGCCGACACCTCGCTTGAAGCACTGCTCTCTCTGAAACCGGCGTTTCACCTGAGAGGTACGGTAACTGCGGGCAACTCATCGCAGATGTCAGACGGCGCCGCGGCTGCGGTCGTGATGTCGGCGGAGCGGGCAAAGGCGCTAGGCATCAAGCCGCTGGCCCGCTACGTTTCATTCGCGACGGCGGGATACAAGCCCGAAGAAATGGGACTCGGCCCGGTGTTTGCGATTCCGAAGGCTCTGAAAATGGCAGGGCTAAAGCTTCCCGATATCGACGTGATCGAGTTGAACGAGGCGTTTGCGGCGCAGTCGCTAGCAGTGATCAAGGAAGTTGGGCTCGATCCGGAGAAGGTCAATCCCAATGGCGGCGCGATCGCGCTGGGGCATCCGCTGGGATGCACGGGAGCGAAGCTCACTGCGACCGTGATCCGCGAAATGAAACGACGCAAGGCCCGCTACGGTATGGTGACCATGTGTGTAGGCGGAGGCATGGGCGCAGCCGGAATCTTCGAGAACGTGTAGGCCGACTAACTGCCAACAAAACACCCATTAAACGCGGAGTTTCCGGCCTATCATTCGCGATCCAACCGCATTAGAATTGCGTAGGGTTCCCGCCGAGCTCTTATGGTGGCCGGCGGTTCAATCGTGAGGGACGTCATGGCGACAACCACTGCAGTACCCAAGACCAAAATTGCCGGCGGCAGCTTTCTGCTGGAGTCGCGGCAGCCGGAAGAGGTGTTCACTCCTGAAGATTTCTCGGAACAGCATCAGCTCATCGGCCAGACTGCGGAGGAGTTCGCGGTCAACGAAATTATTCCTAACATTGAGAAGATCGAGCACAAGGATTTCTCGGTCACGCGCGACTTGCTGAAGAAAGCGGGCGAACTGGGCCTGGCGGGAGTCGAAATTCCCGAGGCTTACGGCGGCCTCGAGATGGACAAGGTCACTGCTGCCGTCATTGCCGACCACATTGCGAAATACGCGGGCTTTGCCACGAGTTGGGGCGCGCACAGCGGAATCGGGCTACTGCCGATCGTCTATTTCGGCACGGAAGAGCAGAAGAAGAAATACCTGCCGCGCCTGGCGACCGGCGAAATCGTGGGAGCATATGCGCTCTCGGAATCGACTTCGGGCTCGGACGCCATGAATATTCGCGCCCGGGCTGAGCTTTCGAAAGACGGCAAGCATTACATCCTGAACGGCGAAAAGATGTGGATCACCAACGCGGGATTCGCCGACCTGTTCACGGTTTTCGCGAAGATCGATGGCGAGAAGTTTTCGGCGTTTCTCATTGAGAGGGGCTTCCCCGGATTTTCCGTTGGCGCCGAAGAGCACAAGATGGGCATCCGCGGATCGTCCACCTGCCCCATCATTCTGAATGACTGCAAGGTCCCGGTGGAAAATCTTCTGGGCGAAATCGGCAAGGGCCACCTCATCGCCTTTAACATCCTCAACATCGGGCGCTTCAAGCTCGGTGCGATGTGCGTCGGCGGCGGCCGGGTGTCGACTGAAAATGCCATTGCCTATGCCAAGCAGCGCAAGGCGTTCAACAAAGTCATCGCGGACTTCGGCCTGGTGCGGGAGAAGATTGCCAACATGGCGACTCTGCTCTATGTCGGCGAGTCGCTGGTCTATCGCACGGTTGCCATGATGGACACCGCTTTGAGCGAGGTCGACAAATCGGCCTCTGACGCTGCCAAGCAAGCGCTGAAGGCGATTGAAGAGTACGCGGTCGAGTGCTCCATTCTCAAGGTGTGGGGCTCGGAGATGATCGACTATATCGTCGACGAGACCATGCAGATTTATGCAGGCTATGGCTTCGTGGAAGAGTATCCGGCGGAGCGGGCGTATCGCGATGCCCGCATCAACCGCATTTTTGAAGGGACGAACGAGATCAACCGCCTCATCATCACCGGCTTTCTGTTGAAGCGGGCCATGACCGGCCAGTTACCGCTGATGCCGGCCATAAAAAAGCTCATGGACGAGGTGCTTTCCGGACCTTCGACGGGAGAGGAACCGGAGGGCACGCTCGCAGAGGAGCGCAAACTGGTGGCGCAGGCCAAGAAGCTGGGATTGTTTGCGGCTGGCGCAGCTACGCAGAAATATATGCAGGCGATCCAGGATCAGCAGGAGATTATGGGCGCGATCGCCGACATGACGATCGAGACCTACGCGATGGAATCGGCCGTAGTACGCGCGCAGAAAATCGCAGAGTCCAAGGGCGAAGCGGCCGCCGCATTGCCCGTTGCGATGACTCGCGTGTATCTGTCGCAGGCGATAGAGAAAGTCGAGTCGGCGGCACGGAAAGTGATTGCCGCGGTGGCTGATGGCGACATGTTGCGCACACAGCTTGCCATCCTGCGGCGGCTCGCGAAGTACGAGCCGTTTAACACCATCGAATTGCGGCAGCAGGTCGCACAAAAGATGATCGAGCGCGGCAAGTACACGCTGGCGTAAATTCAACCGACGAGTTCGACCACAAGTAAACATGGAGCGGGGCAAGCCCGCTCCATTTCTTTTCTTATTGCTCGCTCTGAGACTGCTAACCTTTTGACAAGCTCTGTCCGGTCTTCGAGCCTCCGTCTTTCAGCCCCTGCATCACGCTCTGAATGAGCTCTTTGGCGCCGGTCAGGCTGTTCATGATGATCTGGATATCCATGACCGGTTTGCCCGGCCAGCGCTGACTTTGGCAATAAACGCCGTGCTGGCCGACTAGGGCCATGGCGTCGGTGATCATATCGAGGGTGACTGCGAGGCGGCCGCGGGGCACGCCCATCATGGTCTCGTAGTGCTCGAGTTCTTCCTGCTTTTCGTCGAATACCGGCATGGGACGATTGTACCTAGCGGCGTGCGGGGAGCATAATCGTCGCTGACACAATCTTCTTTCAGACGTCGAAAGCTTCTTGAGGTCACGTCACTCAAAAGGAGATGCCATGAAAAAACGAATTGCCCTCTTCACGATTTTCGCCCTCGTTTTCACAGCCGCGTCGTTCGCCCAGGGAAATCGCCCCAGCCCGCCCGCGTCGGCGACATGCGATCTCGGCGGCGGCAAAACGGTTAAGACCGATTACTCCAGCCCGCGCATGAAGGGGCGCAAGATTTTCGGCGACCTTGTGCCGCTGGGCCAGGTGTGGCGCACGGGCGCGAACGAGGCAACAACGTTCATCACGAGCGCTGACGTTGTGGTGGGCGGCAAAACGGTTCCGGCGGGCAGCTACACGATTTTCACCATCCCCGCCGCGGACAAGTGGACGCTGATCGTCAACAAGAAGACTGGCGAGTGGGGAATCCCGTACAAGTATGAGAGCGAGGAACTGGCCCGCATCGACATGAAAGTCTCCAAGCTACCGTCGCCAGTTGAGAATTTCACCATCGCCTACGACAAAGCGGGGAGCAGTTGCACTATGCGTCTGGAGTGGGAGACCACGCGTGCGTCGGTGGACATCAGCGCGAAGTAACGCTCGCTCAATTGATGAAGTCCGATTTCCCGATGGCGAGTTAATTGCTGGAGAAATGCGGTCACACGCCACCGTTAAGAAAATTGACCGTCATCCATTTCGCGCGGGCGTACAATTTCTCCAGCGGCATTCTCACGGGAGGTGTCCATGCCCGTTTACGATTACCTCTGCCTCGATTGTCATAAGCCCTTCGAAGTGGTTCTAACCCTGACCGAGCACGACAAGGAAGCACCCAAGTGCCCGCATTGTGGAAGTAAAAACGTGGAACAGGAGGCCGCGGCGTTTTTCGCGGTGACCTCGCGGAAGAGCTAGCGGAACTGCCAGAACCTGCTCTACTGCGCGCGCAAAGAAAGGGCGTCGGCGGCTTGTTGCGCCTCGGCCAAGTCCGGATCAAGGCTGAGTGCTCCCTGGTATGCGATTCGAGCCTCAGCCAGTCGTCCGGCTTGCAACAACCCGCGCCCGAGTTCAAGGTACGCTTCCGCAGTGGGCTGGAGTTCTATAGAGCGGCGGAGGAACCCGATTGCGTCGTCGACTTTGCCCTCTCTCGACGCCAGCAGACCTAGGCCCAGCCAGGCATTGAACTGGCCGGGATTGAAACGTAACGATTGTTCGAAGTCCTGCCGGGCCTGCTGGTCCTCGCCCAGAGCGCGCTCGGCAGCACCCAGGTTCGCGTACGTGGCACCGAGCAGGCTCGCGTCCGAAGTCAACTGAACCGCCGTCTGGTATTCTCTCACCGCTGCTCGAAGCTGATTATGGGTCTGGTAGTAGGTTCCCAGATTGCTGCGGCTCATGGGATCTTTCGGATTGATGCGCGACGCGGCCAGGAAATGGGGATAAGCCTCTTCCTCTTTGCCCATCAAAATGAGCGCTCCGCCGAGGTTGTCTTCCGCGATGAAGTTGTCACGTGTAATCGAAACTGCGTGCGACCACAAATCATAGCTGCTTCGCCAGTATCCGATCTGGTGATGAGTCACGAGCGCTAATACAAGTATGGCAGCCGCCGAGGGAATTGCGCGCCAGGTCAGCGCAATCTTCCTTGCGTCGAGAATTTCAGTCAGGCCGAACGCGATCATCACAAATAACCCGAGCTCCGGAATATACGCAAAACGGTCAGCCATCGCCTGATCTCCCACTTGAACCAGCCCAATGGTGGGAAACAGAATGCCGAGAAACCACAGCCAGCCGACAATCAGATATCCACGCTTGATGAAGATCAATAATCCGGCAACCGCGAGCAGCAAGACCGTGGCACAAGCAACTTGCCAGCCGGAGAGCCCATTTCCCGGGTGCGGATAGACCGGCGTCAAATGGCTGGGCCAAAGAATCTTCCAAATGTACTCCGCATAAGAAACGACTGCATTCTCGACACGGACCGTCCATGGAAACTGCCCGGTTGAGCGAGTCGCGCCGGCAGCTTTTTGCGCAACCAACGTCACCCACGACGCAGCAGCAGACATGATCAATAACGGAATCTTCTCGACAGCCAGCCTGCCCAACGGTGCCGGTCGAGCCGGAATCGGGCCCGATTGGTAGCTGCCCTTCATTCTTCCGAGCGGCCAATAGTCAAGCAATAGCAGAGCGAACGGCAACGTAACCGCCATCGGCTTCGAGGCCAGAGCGCACCCGAAAAGACCCGCTACCGCCGCGTAGCGCTTCGCATTCGGCCGCACCGCATACCATCCGTAAGCCCCAATGCATGCCAGAAAGAAAAAGCCGCTGAGAACGTTCTTTCGCTCCGCCGCCCACGCGACCGATTCCACATTCAGAGGATGCACCGCAAACAGTGCCGCAACAAAAATACTTGCCAACCATCGGCCGCTGGCCCAAGTCAGCAAGAGAAATACAAGCACCGCGTTACAGCTGTGGATCAGCAAGCTCACGAAATGATGCCCGGCCGGATTGAACCCAAAAAGCTGAACGTCGAGGGCGTGCGAGATCCACGTCAGCGGATGCCAGAATCCTGCCTGACCGGTTGAGCTCAGTGCCCACCTCACCGTCGCCCAACTGAGACCGCCGCGGATATAGGGATTCTCGGTGATATAGCGGTCGTCGTCGCAGTTGATGAACGGATTGCGGCTTACCGCATCGTACAAGGCCAGCGTTGCAACGACCAGCAGAAGGCAAACGACCGCGTTACGCTTCCCGGCAGACGCAAACATGCCTGACTCGGCTGGAATCGCCTGCACCTTCTGCATTTTTGCGGAACTCGTCGCCATGATCGCCGCGCGTCGTCTTCATTATAGGAGAGTAGAAACCCGCAGGAGTCGGCATGTGCGCCTTGGCAATAACCGTGGTAACAGGAATCGCTGGAGCAGGCGATGAGAGGATTCTCTAGCCTAATTCTGAGGCTTCCACCGCAGCACTGGCTTGCGGGCCGCGGTGGTTTCGTCGAGCCGCGACACGCGCGTGGAGTGCGGGGCGTCGAGAACCGTCTGCGGATCTTCCTCGACCTCCTCGGCAATCGACTTCATGGCCTCGATGAACAGGTCGAGTTCTTCCTTCGGTTCGCTCTCGGTCGGCTCAATCATCAGCGCGCCCGGCACGATCAGTGGAAACGCTGTGGTGTAGGGATGGAAGCCGTAATCAATCAGGCGCTTGGCAATGTCCATGGTGCGCACACCTTTTTTCGCCTGCACTTTGTCGCTGAACACAACCTCGTGCATGGTGGGCGTGGAGTACGGAAGATCGTAGGTGCCTTCGAGGCCCTTGCGAATGTAGTTGGCGTTGAGGACAGCATCTTCAGTTGTCTGGCGCAAACCATCTGGACCGTTTGCCTGAATGTACGCAAGCGCGCGCACAAACATGCCGAAGTTGCCATAGAAAGCGCGCACGCGGCCGATGGACTGCGGATGGTTGTATTCGAAGGCAAGCGATCCGTCGCCTTTCCTGACGACGACCGGCGTGGGAAGAAAAGGCTCGAGAATCTTTTTGACCGCGACCGGGCCAGAACCCGGGCCGCCTCCGCCGTGAGGCGTGGAAAACGTCTTGTGCAGGTTCAGGTGCATCAGGTCGACGCCGAAATCGCCTGGGCGTGCTTTGCCGACAAGCGCATTCATATTGGCGCCGTCCATGTAAAGCAGACCGCCCTTGGCGTGCAGAATGCCGGCGATCTTGTGGATGTCCTGCTCGAACACGCCCAGCGTGTTGGGATTGGTCAGCATAAGTGCCGCGACATTCTCGTTCATCTGCGCCTCGAGCGAGGCGATGTCGACCATGCCGCGTGAATCAGATTTCAGATTTTCGGCCGCGTAGCTGACCATGGCAGCGGTCGCAGGATTGGTGCCATGGGCGGAGTCAGGGATAAGAATTTTCTTTCGCGCATTGCCTTGCGACTGGTGATAGGCGCGCACCATCAGCAGGCCGGTCATCTCGCCGTGAGCACCTGCGGCAGGCTGCAGCGTGATGGCGTCCATGCCGGTGATTTCGATCAGGCATTCGCTCAGGGTTTTGATAATACGCAAAGCTCCTTGGGAAATTTCTTCCGGCTGGTAAGGATGCGCGTTGGCAATGCCCTCCACGCGCGCGACTGCCTCGTTCACGCGCGGGTTGTATTTCATGGTGCAGGAACCGAGAGGGTACATGCCCAGATCGATGGCGTAGTTCCACGTGGAAAGCCGCGTGAAGTGGCGGATAATTTCGATCTCGCTCACCTCAGGCATTGCGCCCAGGTTCTTTCTTTCGGACGCCCCGAGCAGCTTTGCGGCATCCACTGCCGGCACGTCGAGCGGGGGAAGTTTCCAGGCGGCCTTGCCCGGCGAGGACTTTTCAAAGATCAGGCCTTCGTTCTGATTGACGTGACGCGTGGCTTTGCGGGTCATGTGTTTCATCGCGCCACCTCTTCCAGTCCCGCCTCTTTGCCAGAGCGTACCGAGCGCTCGCTCTGGGCCACAAGCCCCACGGCAGTGTCGATTGCGGTCCGCGTGGTCAGCTCGGTGCAGCACCATAGGGCCGCATTCCCCAACTCCGGATAAAACTTCTGCAACGGTAGTCCGCCCACAATCTTGTGCCCGAGCAGGCGGCTGTTGATGGCGCGAGGGTCCTCGCTGGTCTGCACGACAAACTCGTTGAAGCGCGGCGAGCCGCCGAACAGGATCTTGCCATGTTTCGCGAATTGCTCTGCTGCGTAAGTAGCCTTTGCCAGATTCCGTTTCGCCAATTCCTTCAGGCCAACTTTCCCGTACACGGTCATGAAAATGTTGACCATGAGTGCGATCAGCGCCTGGTTCGTGCAAATGTTCGAGGTCGCCTTCTCACGACGGATGTGCTGTTCGCGCGTGGCGAGAGTCAGAACGAATCCGCGGTTGCCCTGCTTGTCGGTCGTCTGCCCGACCAGGCGGCCCGGCATCTGGCGGACATTTTTCTCTCGCGTCGCGATCACGCCGCAGTAAGGACCGCCGAAACCCATGGGCACTCCGAAGGATTGCGCTTCCATAGCGATGACGTCAGCCTGCCGCGGCGGTTCCACGACTCCAAGCGAGACGGCTTCCGCGATCGAGACCACCAGCATCGCCCCGTTTTTGTGCGCGATTTCGGCGATGGCGTCCACGTCTTCGATAGTGCCGAAGAAATTTGGCGACTGAATAAGCACGCATGCCGTTTCCCCGGAGATCGAGCTCTCCAGCTCTTTCCTGTTCACGCGGCCATCGTCTCCGAAGCCGACGAGCGAGAGAGGCATGCCTTGATGCGTGGCGTAAGTTGTGAGCACTTCGCGGTATTCGGGATGCAGACTGCGCGCGACAACTACCGATCGGCGCCCAGTCAGGCGCACCGCCATCATTACGGCTTCGGCTGCGGCGGTCGAACCGTCATACATTGAGGCGTTCGCCACCTCCATGCCGGTCAGTTCGCAGATCATGGTCTGGAATTCGAAGATCGACTGCAGCGTACCCTGAGAAATTTCGGCCTGATAGGGCGTGTAGGCCGTAAGAAACTCGCCGCGCGAAATGAGCGAGTCGATAATGACGGGCCGGTAGTGAAAGTAGACGCCTGCGCCCAAAAAACTGGTGTAGCCGTCGCCATTCTCGCGCGAACGCTGACGGAAGAAGTCCAGGATCTCGGACTCCGCCATCTGGCGCGGGATGTTAAGGTCGCGAGTCAGCCGGTACTCGGCGGGAATCGGTGCGAAAAGATCGTCGACCGATCGCAGGCCAATCGCCTTCAGCATGGCTTCGCGGTCAGCAGGAGATTTGGGTAAGTAGCGCATAGGAAGCTATATCGATGTATTCAAGGCCGACTGCGATTCGTATGGCGCGTATCAGTGCTGATTTCAAATTGATGATTTTAGACTACAGACCTTTCCGGACGAAGTGACTCCGATCACTCGACAATGGAAAATCTGCAATCGTAAACCGTCAGTGTCCCGCCTCTTCCGCGACGAATTTTTCGTAGTCCTCCGCCGAAAGCAAGGCATTCACGTCGGCCGGATTCTTCAGCGTGATTTTCACCATCCAGGAACCGTGGGCGTCCTTATTTACATTCTCCGGAGAGGTGGCTAGCACGCCATTCACCTCCGTCACCGTTCCAGAGGCCGGCGCGAACAGATCTGACACCGCTTTGACCGACTCGACCGTGCCGAAGGTCTTGCCGGCGACCAGTTCCGCACCCACTTTGGGGACTTCGACGAAAACGATGTCGCCCAGCGACTGCTGCGCGTAATCGGTGATACCGATAGCGGCTGAGTTACCGTTCACCTGGATCCATTCGTGTTCCTTGGTGTATTTGCGATCTGTGGGATAGGCCATAAAGCTCCTCGCTCCTAGCTGCCAGCTTATGTCTGTGATGCTCTCCGCTGTCCGCGGTTATGCTGTTTTCTTCGGCCGCTTGTAAAACGGAGTGGGCACGACCGCCGCCGCGGCACCCTGCCCGCGGATTTCCACCTTCACGGTATTGCCGACTGCACCGAACTCCGGAGGCACGTAGGCCAGGCCAATATTCTTCTTCAAAAAAGGCGCAGGCGATCCACTCGTGACGTAGCCGATCTCGTGGCTGCTGTTATCGAGAACTTTGTAGCCATCGCGAGCGATGCCGCGCTCGGTCATTTCAAGGCCGACCAAAGTTCGCTTCAGGTCCGCGGCTTTTGCCTTTTCGAGCGCAGCACGACCGATGAACTCGGGCTTCTCCATTCTGCAGAAGCGGTCGAGACCAGCCTCCCAAACATTAATCGAATCGGAAATCTCGTGGCCGTAGAGCGGCAGCCTGCCTTCCAGACGAAGCGTGTTGCGCGCGCCCAAACCGCAGGGAACAGCGTCAAACTCCTTGCCGGCGGCCAGAACCTCGTACCACACTCGCGCGCTCGTGGCCTCATCCGAGGGAATGTAGATTTCGAAGCCGTCTTCAGCGGTGTAGCCTGTGCGGCCCATCAGAATCTGGTTGAGGCCGCAAAGTTTTCCACGCGTTACCCAGTAAAATTTCACGGCACTGAGATCGGCGTCGGTGAGCTTCTGCAGAACGTCGACCGCCTTCGGACCCTGAATGGCGATCTGCGTGAAATCGTCTGAAAGATTCTCCACGGCGCAGTCGAACTGGCGCGTGTTGTCGCGCACCCAGCTGAAATCCTTCTCGCGCGTGCCCGCGTTAATGACGAGCAGGTATTCGTCCTCGGCGAGGCGATGCACGATCACGTCATCCACAAATGTGCCCTCGGGATAGAGCATTGCCGAGTACTGCGCCTGCCCGATCGCCAGCTTCGACGCGTCGTTCATCGAGATGTGCTGAACGGCGGCGAGCGCCTGCGGGCCGGCGAGGCGGATATCGCCCATGTGGCTGACGTCGAAAATGCCGACGCCGGTGCGCACGGCCATGTGCTCATTGATGATTCCACAGCCGATGGCCGCAGGATATTCGACCGGCATGTCCCAGCCGTTGAACTCCACCATCTTCGCGCCCATCTGGCGATGGACGGCGTTCAGCGCGGTTTTGCGGATGGCAGGGGCTTCGACCGAATGCAAAATGGACCTCGATCAGCCAGCAGCGGCAGGTCTGGCGGTTGCCGTGACTGTTTACCGTAACACGCGCTTTTTCGGCGGGTCAAACGCCTTGGTCGAAGGGAAGAAGCACTCTATCGCGTCTCGCGGTCCAGCCATTTTTCGACGCTCACCGGTTGCCAATCTTCCAGCGCTTCGAGCAGCGCAGGCACCGAGTGCCGCGCCAGTACCAGGGCTCGATTTTCCGGCTTGAGGAAGCGCTCTTCGACGGCATGGTCGAGCATCGCGAGCAGCGGCGAATAATATCCCAGCACGTTCAGAATGCCGCAGGGTTTGGCATGCAGCCCGAGTTGGGCCCACGTGACGATCTCGCAGAACTCTTCGAGCGTTCCGAAGCCGCCGGGCAGGGCGATGAATGCATCCGACAAGTCGGCCATGAGAGCCTTGCGCTCGTGCATCGAGCGCACAAGGTGCAGCTTGGTCAGTCCGCGGTGCCCGACTTCCAGCGCCATCAAATGCTCGGGAATGACTCCCACCGCCTCGCCGCCAGCAGCTATCACTGCATCGGCGATCGCTCCCATAAGGCCCACTTTGCCTCCGCCGTAGACCAGACCGATGTTTCGGCGCGCCAGTTCAATGCCTAACTGTTTGGCAGTAGCCCGGTATTCGGGGCGATTGCCAGCGCTCGAACCGCAGAAGACGCAGATTCGCTTCATCGCGCCATTTTAAGTCGAGGAGAAGTGGAAAACTGGCTCACAATGAGCGTGCGAATTCGGGGGGTTGGGTTGAGTCTTTACCGTCCGAACTGCACCGTCACGCGCGTTCCGGCGGGGACATGCGTACCGGCGACCGGCGATTGCTGGCGGGCGACTCCGCTGCCGACGGCATCGAGTTCGAGTCCCGCGTCCTGCGCAGCTTCGACGGCGCCGCGCACCGTTTTGCCCAAAAACGACGGCACAATAATTCCACCCTGTTCCACGTTCAGAACGACGGTTCCAGTTGTGGGCGAGGGTGTTGGTGTGGCAAGGCTCGACGGAACAGCACTTGACGCGACGGGGCTCAACGGTGCGGCTTCGGCTCGACCAGATGGACTCGTGACAGCAACCGTCTCGCGCATTGCTGCTCGCACGAGGTGCGTGTCGCGGTCTCCCTGCGCGGGCGAAGGTGCCTGCGTTAGACCGGGCTTAGCCACATTTAAAGAATCCGTGTTCACTTCGGCGGTCTCCAGCGGCTCACCGGGATGATCGGGAGTTCCCTCCTCCAGGTCTTTATCCTGAATCTTCGCTCGAGCCAGCAGCAGTTGATGCTGCGGGGCCAGCGGCAGATCGTGAGGCACGTGCATGTATTCCAGCACTTGCTGCGCGATGCGGCGGAACACCGGAGCGGAGACCTGTCCGCCCTGATGGGGTCCGACGGGGGAGTCTAGGATAACCGCGACTACGATTTGCGGGTTGTTCAGCGGAGCAAAGCCCGCGAACGTGGCGTTGTACTTGGTCTTCGAGTACGCGCCGGTCGCTGGATCAATTTTTTGCCCGGTGCCCGTCTTTCCTCCTGCGGAATAGCCGTCAAGAATCGCCCGGCGGGCGGTGCCCTCGAGAACGACCTTTTGCATCATGGAGCGCATCTCGGCGGCAGTATAAGAGGAAATCACGCGCCGCCCTTCCACTGGATGAAATGCAACAGTCTGCATAGCTCCTTGCGGAGGCACGGTTCCGGCGACGATGCGAGGCGCAACGTAGACTCCATCATTCGCGAACGTTGAAATCAGCGCCGCAAGCTGGATCGGCGAAATACCGATTTCCTGTCCGATCGAGATCGCTGCGATCGAGACTTTCGACCATCGGCTCGGCGGCTTGGTGATGCCGCGGGTCTCGCCGGGCAGTTCGATGCCAGTCGGCTGCCCGAGTCCGAACGCACGAATGTATTTGTAGTAGCGTTCCTCGCCCAAGCGGAGCGCGATTTTGATCGTGCCGACGTTGCTCGATTCCGCCAGAACTCCCCACACCGGCAGCCGTCCGTGCGGCTTCGAGTCGCGGATGCGCATCCCGTTGTAGACAATCGCTCCCATCTGACAGTCGAAGACTTCGTCCGGATTCGTGAGTTTTTCTTCGAGCGCAGCGGAAATGGTAACCACCTTGAACGCCGACCCCGGCTCGTAGACGTAGCTCACGGCGCGATTGGTCAAGGCAGCCGGCGTAATCTGCTTGCGCAGGTTGGGATTAAACGTCGGCCGGTTGGCCAGCGCCAGGATTTCCCCGGTGCGCGGGTTCTCGACGATCACCGTGCCCGCGATTGCCTGCGTGTCGTGAATCGCCTGGTCGAGTTCTTTCTCGGCGATGTACTGGATGTTCTTGTCGAGGGTCAGGACAAGATTCTCGCCCGGCTGGGGCTGCGTCTCGACATCGGAGAACCACTGCTTGCGCGCATCGACCGAAATGAACATTTTCCCGTCGCGCCCGCGCAGCTGATCATCGAATTCGTGCTCGATGCCGCTCTGGCCCGAGTCTTCCATGCCCACCGAACCCAATACCTGCGCCGCGAGATCGCGCGCGGGATAGAAACGCTTTGGCTCTTTCTGGAAGTGAATTCCCTGCAGGCTGAGTGACTTGATGCGCTCGATGGTCTCGTCGTCAGCCTTGCGCGCCACCCAGCAGAAGGTTTTGTGGGCGCGGCAGTCGGCCAGTACGACGTTCGCGTCGTCGCCCGTGATGCGCGTGATGAGAGAGATTGCAGTCGGAAGGTCTTTGACCTCGGTGGGCACCGCAAAGGCGGAATCGACCATCACCGACATGGCCAGCTCGCGCCCAGCACGGTCGTAGATGACGCCGCGCTTGGCGGCCAGCGGAATCGCGCGTTGCTGCTGATGTCCCGCCTGCTTGACGAAGCTGCCGTAGCTGAAAATCTGCAGGTAGACGAGGCGGCCGCAGATGGCAACGCACCACAGTAGGAGAGCCGCGCCCAGCAGGTAGAGGCGGGAGTTCTTGCCGAGGTTGGATTCAGCCGCTGCCATTGATCCAGGCTTCCAGAAGTGGTTCTAGACAAATGTGGCGGCCTACGTACAGACAGGCCGCCGCTGTGATACCGCCGAGTTTCGCTCGGCCCGTCCCGATGCCCATCAGGATCAAAGATCCGGACCCACACAAATCTCTACTGCCCGGCGATCGTGACTATCGCCGCGCTCGCCATCACCGGACCCTGGCCATCGGCCGTGGCGCCGTCCATGCGGATCACTTGTCCGGGATTCGGCGGGACCAGGCCCATGCGCCGCGCCAGCACATCGATGCGCTCAGGGTCGCGCAACGAGGCCTCTTCCAGCATCAGCGCATGATTCATCTCGGTCAGTGTGTTTAGATCGCGTTTGGCCGACTCAATCTGATACCCGTACTCGATGGCGCGAAAATGCTGCCAGGTATAGCCGAAGACGAGCACGAACAGCAGAACCAGGGCGGCGCAGAACTGCTTCATTTCTTCATTGCGGCGCGGGTCTTCCATCTTGACCAGGCGCGAATTGTCGATCGCCTTGGAGAAATAAATCTCGGGCGTTCCCGTCCAGAACGGACGCCGCTGCGCTGCTGAGCGTCCCGCCGTCAAATCCGCGTTGCGAATTGCCGCCGCTGCCGCCATTTATGCCGCCCCTATCAGGATGGGATCGTTATCTGTGACTGGAATCTGCATGGCCAAGCTCTGCTCAGTAAAGCTCTGCGCACAGAAGATTGCCTGCAGTTCTTCGGTGATGCGCTGCTGCTCTGCTCTTTGTTCTGCCCGCCGCTCTGCCCGTTCTACCGCCGCTATCAGATCGCTGATGACTGTTCCCGTGTACATTCCTGTGTTCGCTCTGCCCGTGTTCATTGCCGACTACCTACCTCAATTGGATTCCTACCACGGAACCCGTTCCTGCCCGCCCCAGCGGATCGTCATTTCTGGCTCGCGTCCGCATTGGTTGCAACCTGATCTTTAGGGCCCGGCACCGCCATGACAGCCATGCCGGGAGCTCCAGCAGGTTTTCCGGAGCTAAACTTTTTCGAAATTCTCTCCGCCGCTCGCATCTTCGCGCTGCGCGCCCGTGGATTGCGATCTCTTTCTTCTTCGGATGCCGTGACCGGCTTCCTAGTCAGCACCCGGAAGTACTTGTACTTCTTTTCGCCGTCGCGGAAGGCATCCTTTACGATGCGATCCTCCAGCGAATGAAAACTGATCACCACCACGCGTCCACCGGGCTTCAGAATCCGGGGCGCCGCTTCCAGCAGCGCCCGCAGATCGTCCAGTTCGCGGTTTACGAAGATTCGAAGAGCTTGAAAGGTGCGTGTCGCGGGATGAATCTTGCGTTCTGCCTGATTCATTGGCCGGGCCGCGGCTGATATCACGTCCGCAAGATGTGCGGTACTTCGTATCGGCCGCGACCGGACAATGGCTCTGGCGATTCTCCGCGACCTCCTTTCCTCTCCGAATTCGTAAATCACATCGGCAAGCTCACGCTCGTCGAGGTGGTTTACCACTTGTTCGGCGGTGCGCTCCGACTGCGGGTCCATCCGCATGTCGAGCGGCCCATCCGCCTGAAAACTAAATCCGCGCTCGGCTGAGTCGAGCTGCAGACTGCTGACTCCGAGGTCAGCAAGGATGCCATCGATGGTCGCTGGTTGCTGCCCGTCCGCAATTTGTGCGAACGAGCGATGCAGCAGCGTGATCTCGGGCCAATCCTCACTCTCAGCTGTCAGCCTTCGTCGCGCGATTTCGAGCGCCGTCGGGTCCTTATCGAGCCCAATCAAATGTCCCAGTGCGCCGAGGCGTTTTGCGATTTCGTAACTGTGCCCGCCCAGGCCCACCGTGGCGTCGATATAGGTCCCGCCACGCCGCACGGATAAAAAGTCGATCGCTTCTTTTAAAAGAACCGGAACATGGCTCGCTTCCCTTCCACCACCATGTCCAACCCCCTGAGGGGTGTCTGTTGAACCCTCGCCCACTAGATGCCCAGTTCGGAGAGCTTCTTCTCATCCTCAGGCGTGAACGTTTCTTTCTCGATCTGCTGCCGAAAAGCCTCCAAGTTGCGGACTTCCAGCAACTTCTGCAGCCCCACCACGGCCACTTCGCCCTTCAGTTGCGCCGCATCCCGGAGCAACTGAGGCAGTAGTAACCGGCCCTGACCATCCATCTCCACCACCTGACCCCAGTAGCCGGTCGTGTTCAGAAACTTCTTCTTGGTCTGGTCGAAGGTGGGCAGAGCGTTCAACTTGCGCTCGATCTCCTCCCACTCTTCGAAGGGATATACTTGAGCAACCTTTCCATCCATGCTTGTGATGTAGAATTGCGTCCCATATTTCTCGTCGATCACCCGCTTGAACTCGGCCGGGACCTTGAGGCGTCCTTTTTCGTCGACCCGGGTTGGATGATTGCCGCGAAACATGTATAGGGCCTCTTCCGAGGGCATTTCCCCGGTTTGGGGAAGGTTTTCTGTTAGCAACTATGACCGCAACGAGGGAGGTACAAGCAGCGCAAAGGTCAATCAAACTCGGGCGATTCGGGCTGTCTATCGTGTTGCTGGGTCGGTTTTCCACCGGCTCCTCGTTTTCAGCTCCTGACTCCCACGGCCCCTACCGAAGCCACCACTTTGCTCCACTTTGTACCACATCTTACCCGTAAGTCGTTTATTGTCAAGCGGAAACTTGATCGCCCCCGTCCCACTCGTGCGCTGATTTGAGAAACTACGAAGGCTTGTGGTTAGCCGATCGTGTGAGCACAATGGATTGTGTTTATGCTATTGGCTCTTTCGCTATATTTTCGCTCACATTTTCCTTGACCTCGGCCAGCGGCGAGGACTTTGTTGTGGAAATCGCGTATCGGGATTCGCCCTGCGCCGAAATGTGGAAGCAGGAACTCGCGATTGGTGTACACTGCCGCGCAGATTCCCCCAGGGCCATTTCTTGAATACGTGACATCAGGAGGAGCCCCCTCATGTCTCTTAACAAAGGACGAATCTGGCTGGGTGGTCTGGCAGGCGGGGTGATTTGGAACGTCTGGAGCTTTCTGCTTAACACCTATGTTATCGGAAACGCGCGCTACACTGCCTTGCAAAACGCAGGAATCTTCCTCAAAACCCCGCGCTATCCGTTCTTCGTCGGTCAATGGATCGTCATTTTGTTCATCCTGGCGATCATCGTCGCGCACCTCTACGCATGGACGCGGCAAACGCTGGGCCCCGGTCCCGGGACGGCTCTGCGCATTGGCTTCTGGGTCGGTCTGATAGCGGGCTTTCCTGAGAACTTCGCACAAGCAACGTGGTCGGCGGCCGGCCGCGAACTTCCACTCGGCTGGATGATTGAGATGTGGTTGGGAGCGATTTTGGCGTCGCTGGTGGCCGGATTTCTTTACAAGGACTAAGCCGGACCGGCAGTCACTTCGCCGGTTCGACCACCACGGCCGTGCCGTACGCCAGCACTTCGGTGACTCCCTGCATGATCTCGGTAGCGTCGTAGCGCGCGCCGAGCACGGCGTTGGCGCCCAGTTCGGCGGCGTGCTGCAGCATCAGATCGAAGGCCTCCTGCCGCGTTTTTTCGCACAGGTTCGTGAGCAGGGTAATATTGCCGCCCACCAGCGTCTGCAGCCCGGCGCCGATGGTTCCAAAGATGGAGCGCGACCGTACGACGATGCCGCGTACCACCCCGAGCGTGCGGGTCACGCGAAAACCGTCGAGTTCAAACTGCGTGGTCACCATGTTGTGCGACACCATCCTGCCCGCGCTGTAGCTAGTTGCCATTTTTTCAGTCCTTTCTATGCTGTCCGACTGTGATTTCGCCTTTGCTCAACAGCTAAATATACCGCCCCGGTGGCTGAAGAATGTGGCTGAAGACGCATCACTCCAGTTCGGCGGCGACCAGCAATTCTCCCGACGCTTGGTCGTAATCCCCACGCAGCACATTCGGCTTGCAGCAGATCTGGCAGTCTTCCACGTAGCTTTGGTGGTGTCCCGCAGATTCATCTACCGCAGTGATATTCCACTCCCCGCAACCCGCGCATTGGAAACCGGCTTCCATGTTGGATAGTTGAGCATACCGCCTGCAATCTGAAATCTCCTATAATGCCCGATTGCATTCCTCGTTCGTTTTGTGCGATTCCATTCCCTATTAGTCTTAGGAGGGCTCTCATGATTTCGCGGCGACGTTTTCTCGAGGTCAGCGGCGTAACCGCAGGCGCGACGGCGGTTTCGCAATCGTTGCTTGCGGGCGGGACCTCCGCAACCGCGGACGAGGCTTCCCTGCCGCCGTCGATCGCTCAGCTGAAGTCGCGCAAGAACGACGCGGTGCCCATCAGCAAAGACGAACGCCGCGAGCGCCAGGAGCAAGCGCGCAAACTCATGGGTGAGAACGCGTTCGACGCCATCGTGATCATGGAAGGGACGTCCCTGCGCTACTTCGCCGACATGCGCTGGTGGGGCGGCGAGCGGACATTTGCCCTGGTGCTGCCGGCAAAAGGCGCATCGTTCTACGTGTGCCCAGCCTTTGAAGAGGGCCGTGCGCGCGAGCAACTCGCCAATGCGCCCGACGGCGAACAGGCCGACGTGCGCGTGTGGCAGGAAGATGAAAGCCCCTACCGGCTCATCGCGCAGGGATTGAAGGATCGTGGGATCGCGAGCGGCAAAATTGGCGTCGAGGAATCGATTCGCTTCGTTTTCTCTGATGGCATTGCGAAAGCCGCGCCGCAAGCCACGTTCGCCAGCGCGACTCCGGTGACCGCGGGCTGCCGCATGATCAAGAGCGCGCATGAAATCGCGCTCATGCGGCTGGCTTCGCAAGTGACGTTAACAGTCTACGAGGCTGTGTTCCGCGCACTGAAAGAGGGCATGACGCAGCGCGACGTCGGCGAGCTGATCGAAAAGGCCTACGGCCGCATGGGCTTTCCCGGCGAGGCCAGTGTAATGGTCGGTGAGTACACGGCCTTCCCCCACGGCTCGACCACGCCGCAGGTCATTCGGGAGGGCACCGTCATCATGGTCGACGACGGCTGCACGGTCGAGGGATACCAATCCGACATCACCCGCACATTCGTGCTAGGCAAGGCGAGCGACAAGATGAAGCAGGTCTTTGATATCGTGCATCGCGCACAATCTGCAGCGCTGGCCGCGGCGCGTCCCGGCGCAGCGTGTGGCTCCGTGGATGATGCCGCCCGAAAAGTGATTAAGGACGCCGGATACGGCCCTGATTACAAATATTTCACGCACCGGCTGGGCCACGGTCTGGGGATGGACGGCCATGAGTGGCCATACCTGGTTCGCGGCAATCCGACGAAGTTGCTGGCAAACATCACCACCAGCAACGAGCCGGGAATTTACATTCGCGGCGAATTTGGCATCCGCCTCGAAGACGATATGCATGTAACCGAAGATGGAGCGGAATTGTTCACTCCGCAAAGTCCATCGCTCGAGGAACCGTTTGCATAGCGCCGGCGTCGGCGGGCGACGTTGGCCGCGTGCTGGACCACGTGTTCCGCGGCGCCCGTTTGTGAAAACCGCGTTGCTACATCATCGCGGAATGGCGCCACCTGGCATGGAGCAAGACCAGCACGCCGAGGGCACAAATCTCCACCGGGCTTGGCGGATAGAGTTGAAGCTGCCAGGGGCTAACGCGGTCGAAGATCACCTCGTGCACCGCCCAGATCGCCCCGCAAGCGACGATCAAAGCCCCAAAACCTTCTTCGCCGCGCGTTCTCACGGAATGATGCTGGGCACGCTGTTTGTTTTCAGGCCCGTGGATCGCCGGATAGGCGATGCGCGGTTGGTTGACGTAGCCTTCCCGTTCCTCGTCGCAGTCCATGGAATTGCTCCAAGCTTAGACTCCTGCTGTTCCTAAAAATGCCACAGAATTGCCCGGGCCGCTTCGTTACTTGCGTAACGAAGGTCTTTTTGTCCCCGATCCGAGAATGGCAGCAGCAGGCTGCCGACGGATTGGCTCAGGCTCACGCGCGGAGTCCCCATCTACCAGCGCAGCGCGCTCAAGTAATCGTAGCTCGTCTTGATGCTTTGGAACGGTTGCTTGGGATGGTCGTGCTCGACGATGTAGTGCTTGATCCCGGCCTTCTCGGACTGCGCGAATATCTTTTTCCAGTCGATGATGCCGCTGCCTACTTCGGTCATGTCGGCGGTGTCGCCGAAGTTTTGCGCTCCGCCCGCGGTGACTTTCGGCAGGCTCTTGAGGTCCTTCACGTGTACCAGCGGGAATCGCCCGGGATAGTGGTCGAAATACTCGAGGGGATCGCTGCCGCCCGCAGTGATCCAACACAGATCCATTTCCATCTTCACCAGGCTCGGATCACAAGCAGCCAGCAACATGTCGTAAGGGCGTTTGCCATTCAACGGTAGGAACTCGAACCAGTGATTGTGATAAGCGAACTGAACGCCGGCTTTCTCACTGGCTTCTCCGGCCCGGTTGAAAGTATCAGCAGCACGTTTCCAGTCGTCCTCCGTTTTCCGCAGTTCTTCCGGGATCCACGGGTTGACGATATAGCTCTGCCCGATGATCTTGGCGGATTCAATCTGGCCGGGCCATTTATTCGGCGCAAGCAAGTCGTAGTCAACGTGGCATGCGGGCGATGCGAGATCGTTCTTGTCGAGAACTGCGCGGACTTGTTGCGGCGTGCGGCCGAAGTATCCTGCGAATTCGACTTCCTTGTATCCGATGGAAGCGACTTTGGCGAGGGTACCGTCAAAGTCCATTTTCATTTTGTCCCGCACGGTATAAAGCTGCAGGCCTATTCTCCCGATCTTGTGATCGTCGATGGCCCACCCCAATTTCAGGCTCATCAGCGAAGCGGCGCTCAGAGCGGTTGCAGTTTGGAGAAATCTGCGGCGGTTCATGGCATGAAAACTCAAACTGGTCCTCCTCCGATTTTGCACCGGCGGATTCTTCTGATGATCGAGCTGAAGTCGCGAGTATTATACGCAAGCGGCAGCCTGACCTGAGCAGCCAGGACTTATGACTTCACCACTTCCAGATTGTTGGTCACAGAGAAAACTCCGGGCACGCTATTGGCTCGCAGGTTGACCATATTCTTGTCACTTTCGCTGTCCACCACCCCTTCGAGCGTTACGTGGCCGTTCTTGACGACGATGTGGATCGACTTCTGCACGCCGAGCGCATATCTCTGCAGCGGAGGATATCGGTAGATCGCTCGAAATAGCCGCCGGCGAAGGCCGGCGTCCATGGGAGACGGGGGAAGAACTTCGATCTGGTTGTCCACGTGCTCGACGCCCTCGATGTGCTTGACCGCATTCTCGGCATCGGACCGGGTTACCGGCCGCACTACCTGTCCCAGCAACGTGACGTCGTAGCCGTTCACTTTGTAACTCAGATTGTCGAACACGCCGTAGTAGGGAAGCATCAGGATCTCGTGGCGCACCTGCTTGATGATGCGCTCCTCGGCCTTGGCAGTAGGTTGCTCGCGTTGCGCGTCTTGGGCAAAACATAAAACTCCGAGAGCGAACACGCTGACGCAACAGAGCAGTCGAGTTTTCATAGACTCAATCCTCTCTTTTGGCAATGCCCCAGGGGTTGGTTGAGCCAGTCTACTCCTGCGGGGCACTCAATTTCGAACGGCGCAAACTGATTAACAGTGGGGAAAGCTCCAGGTGTGGACGGCAAGGAAGCTGAGCACAGAAGAGATCCGGTGCAGAGAGCGGACCGAGGAGGTTTGACAGTCCCTCGCCCGCACCGGACTTAGCGAGAACCTAGGCTGACACGCTGACTCCACTATTCTGCGTCTGTGACAGCGTGTTGTTGAACAGGTTAAGCACAATCTGTTCATTGCTGTTGGGATTCAGGTTGAACGTGAGTTGCTGCGGGTTCTGACTCTCCGGGTTCGACGCACTGACGGTGACCTGCTCCGTCCCACTCGTAGCGCTGTTCAGGTTAATGGTGATCTGCTCGCCGGCCGGCTCGTTGCCCAGGTTCAAAATGATTTCCGGCCCACCGGGGTTCGCGACCGTGGGACTGCCTGGGCCACTTGAAGGCGACAGCGGCTGAATCGCCGTCGGCCCGTGGAAGGTAGCCTCCAGTTGTGCGAAGGCTTGCTGCGCGTCGGCCAGATTGCCCGCCTGCAGGGCTTGACCGATCGCATTGAAGTCCTGCTGGCGATTGCTGAGGTAGAACACATCGCCGTTGGCAAACGGGCCGTTCTGCCCCAGAGTCTGAATCGCGTTGAATTCCGTTTGCGCATCGGTGAGGTCGCCTGACTGCAGATCCTGACCCAGTTGCTGCAGGTCGCTTCGTCGCTGTTGAAAGTACGCTTGCAGTTCCTGGTACAGGGAACCGCTGGAAACCGCTGCCGTTGACATAAGTCGCTCCTAACCAGCTTTCTTTAAGCCAGAGGTCACAGAACCGTCTTGCAATCCGATGTCCTGATCGGCAGAGCGAGGAAAATACTTTAGAGCGGGCAACGGACAAGAAATTCTTAATTCTTCCTCGGACACAGATTGCCGGCATGAACTCTTTCTCACTTCTTCGCGGCGCGAAGGGTAAGGAGCAAGTCGGGCCCGGAATTCACCACGCGTATGTCGGAACAATTCTTCAGAATCCAGTCCGCGCCGGCTGCACGCAGCGCCGGCTCCTGATCCGTGGTCGTGAAAGCGATCACTTTCGTCCCGGCCGCCTTGCCCGCGCGGATGCCAGCGGGAACATCCTCCAGTACAACGCAATCAGCAGGAGGAAGCCCCAGACAGGATGCGGCTTTCAGATAAGGCTCGGGATCCGGCTTGCCGTGAGTAATATCGTCGGCAGTAATCAGCTTCTCCGGAAACGGCAGAGCCGCAGCTCGCATGCGGACCTGCGCCAGCGCTCGGGTGCACGAAGTCACGATCGTCCAGCGATCCGTGGGCAGGCTGCGCAGCAGCTCGAGCGCTCCAGGCAGCGGAACAATACCCTGCACGTCTTCGATCTCGCGCCGTTCGACCTTGCGATTCTCCGCTTCGTGATCCGCATGAGGAAGAAATTCGCGAACGGTCGCCAGACTGGGACGTCCGTGAGCATGGGCCACGACTTCACGCGGGTTGAAGCCATGTTCCAGTGCCCAGCGGCGCCACACGCGGGTTACCGCCGGAGTGGAGTCGATGAGCACTCCATCCAGGTCGAACAGCAGGGCGGCACAGTGCAGTTGAGTCATCTTGAATTGGCGTCGTTTCATTCTAAAGGCAGGCCATTCAAGCTTTTCGGGAGATGGCCGATTTAGAACCGTACAGTGAATCGGACAAGAAGTGATCGCGCCAAAAGCAATCGAACGTAGTGATCGCATGAATACGAATCAAGCCGACAGCGCGCCCATTGCAGAGCGCCTTCAGAGGGCCACCGAAGAACTGAAGACCCTGGAGCAATTGATCGTTTCTGGCGACTTTGCTCCGCGCTTGCTCGCCGATTTCCGCAACGCCGTGGACAGCATCCGTCAGACCGCGCGGGTGGTTCAAATGTGGGTCGGGCTGCAACAGCAGCAGCGTGATCCGTATGCTGCGATCACCACGCTGTCAGAAGACAGAGTTCGCCGGGCCACGCAAATCGCAAAAGATCTTACGATCGATCTACAGTCTCTCGAAGTCGACTTCGGTACCGAGGGGCTAGCAGAACTCTTTCAGGCGATTGAGATTCTTCACGAGCGTATGCTGCCGTTATTCAGAGCCGGCGATCACCGATTTTGAAGTCGGCGGAGTTCGCGGTTCCGGAGCGGAGAAAAGTTCTCTGTTCTTCTACATCGAGAGCAAATTCTTCCCGGAAAACACGATCAGCGCGGCGAACGCAATTCTCGCCGCGCCAACACTTCCTGCCCCCGCACTCAACGACCGCCTGCAAATCAGGACTGAACGATCTTTTCCAGCGCGACCCGATTGCGGATGACCAAAGTCGATCCCTTCAGCGCCAGCAACTGTTTCTTCTTGAATTCCGAAAACAGCCGGCTCACCGTCTCCCGCGTTGTCCCGATAATTTCCGCGATCTCCTCGTGGGTCAGGGTCAGCTTGACTTGCGAAGAACCGTCGGTTTGCGTTGTCTTCGTCGACCACGAGAGCAGCAGTTTGGCAAACTTTTCCGACGGCGAAGTCGCCAGTCCCAGCGTGCGGATCTCCTCGTACGCAGTGTAGTAGTTGCGGCTCAACTGCTCGGCCACGCGCAAAGCGACTTCCCCATGCTCCTTGAGAAACTGCAACAACGAGTCGCGCGGAATAAAGTTGGCCTGCCCCGGCTCCATCATCTCGGCCGTCACTTCATACGGACGGTTGGAGATCACGGCATTCAAACCGAGAACGTCGCCGCCCTCGGAGAGTTTCGTGATGATGGTTTTACCTTCGCGGGAACTGGTGGAAAGTTTTGCCTTCCCGGTGCAGAGCAGAAAAACTCCGCGCGGTTGCTGCCCTTCAATGAAGAGCATGGCACCCTTGGGATAGACAGCGGTGGATTTGATTTCGTTCAGACGCTGACCGGCGTGAACGGAGAGGTTACAAAAAAGATGTTCCTCCCGCACCGGGCAGGTAAGGCAATTATCAAGAATATTTAGTCCATAAGGAGCGCGCATCACGCACCTCCCTCGGGCTCATTGTAGCATCGGATTTGCGCGTGTGATCACCATCACCGACGCCTGTGATTTGAGCGCTATACGCGCACAGACAGCTGTAGAAAACTCTGTGATCATAGGGGCTGTGTAGGTGTAAACCACCCATCCAATTCCGGGAATTCGATCAATTCCCATTTCCCATTCGCTGCTCCGCAGCCGGGTGAAGCTATGCAACAATGGGGGCACCCCGGATCGCCGGAGAATTTCAAGTGAGTCAGGTATCCAGCCCCGCCATACGCTCCGTTGTTGACAAGGCCTATCCTGCCGCTCCCCGCGCGCGTGCGGGCCTGGATCATCTCTTCCTTCCTCGATCGGCAGCGGTAATCGGGGCCACCGATCGGCCGGGAACGGTCGGCCGCAGCGTGGTTTCGAATTTGCTGGACAGCAAGTTTCCCATCAAAGTCCACGCCGTAAATCCCAGCCACGGTGAAGTCCTCGGCATCAAGACGCAAAAAAATATTCGTGACATCGAGGGAGGCGTCGACTTGGCGCTGGTGGTCACGCCGGCCCACACCGTGCCGCACATCATCGGAGAGTGCGTGGACGCCGGTGTAAAGTCCGCCGTTGTCATCTCTGCCGGATTCCGCGAGCAAGGACCTGCGGGTGCCGCTCTGGAAGAAGAAATTCAGAAACATCTGCGGCGCGGGACTTTGCGCTTGATCGGCCCCAACTGCATGGGCTTCATGATTCCCAGCATTGGATTGAATGCAACCTTCGCTAAGACCATGCCAGAAAAAGGCAGCGTCGCTTTTCTCAGCCAGAGCGGCGCGCTGCTGACGGCGATTCTCGACTGGAGCAAGCGCGAGCATGTGGGCTACAGCGCCATCGTCTCTACCGGTTCCATGCTCGATGTCGGCTGGGGCGATCTCATCTATTACTTCGGCGATGATCCGCATACCAAGAGCATTCTTCTCTACATGGAGTCGGTAGGAGACGCGCGGTCGTTTCTTTCCGCGGCGCGGGAGATCGCGCTCAGCAAGCCCATCATCGTAATCAAGGCGGGACGCTCGGATGCTGCCTCGCGCGCAGCCGCGTCGCACACCGGGGCGCTGACCGGAAGCGACGACGTTCTGGATGCTGCGTTCCGGCGCTGCGGCGTGCTGCGCGTGCAGAATATTGCCGACCTGTTTTATATGGCTGAGGTGCTCAGCAAGCAGCCGCGCCCGCGTGGCCCGCGCCTCACGATCGTAACCAACGCCGGAGGGCCGGGGGTCCTGGCCACCGACGCGCTGATCGCGACCGGCGGCAAGCTGACGCAACTCTCATCAGAATCTCTGCAACAACTCGACAGCTTTCTCTCTCCACACTGGAGCCATGGCAATCCGGTGGACGTGCTGGCCGACACGAATGCGGAGGGCTTCGCCAGGGCGGTCGACATCGTGTCGAAGGATCCAGGAAGCGACGGCTTGCTCGCGGTGATCGCGCCACAGGGTCTCGCCGATCCCACCCAGGTAGCAGAACGCATGCGGTCTTTCGCCCACAGCTCGGGCAAACCGGTGCTGGCCAGCTGGATGGGCGGTGACGGCGTAGCGGAGGGTACGGCGATACTCAATGCCGCCGGCATCCCCACCTTCAACTATCCCGACGCCGCGGCCCGCGCCTTCACTTACATGTGGCGCTACACCTATAACCTGCGTGGTCTCTATGAGACTCCGGCGCTGGTAGAAGGACCCGAGGTGTCCACCGAGGCACGCCGCAAGGTCAGGGAGTTCGTGCAAGGAGAGCGCTCCAACGGCCGGACTCTGCTCAATGAATTCGAATCCAAGCAGTTGTTGGCTAGCTATGGAATTCCCGTGGTCGAGACCCGCGTGGCCGAAAACGAAGAGCAGGCGGTAGCGCTCGCTGC
Organism: Candidatus Sulfotelmatobacter sp.; assembly: GCA_030038255.1. GTDB lineage: Bacteria > Acidobacteriota > Terriglobia > Terriglobales > Acidobacteriaceae > Sulfotelmatobacter. Next base: position 31,924 of record JASHPH010000110.1, read on the forward strand.
AGAAATCGGCTATCCCGTCGTACTGAAACTCTTGTCGAACACCATCGCCCACAAAACCGACGTGAATGGTGTCCATCTCAGGCTGAGGAATGAGGAGCAGGTACGCGCTGCGTTTCGTGCCATTCAGTCTTCGGTTGCACAAAACGTCGGTCCCGAACACTTCTCCGGCGTGACCGTGCAGCCGCATGTGAAACGCGACGGCTATGAACTCATCCTGGGCAGCAGCGTGGATGCGCAGTTTGGTCCCGTCATTTTGTTTGGCACGGGCGGAGTGATGGTTGAGGTTTACCGCGACCGCGCGCTGGCGCTGCCGCCGCTGAACACTACTCTGGCGCATCGCTTGATGGAGCAGACAAAGATTTTCTCCGCACTCGAGGGCGTGGGCGGGCGCCAGCCCGTGAACCTGACCGCCCTCGAAGGTCTGCTCGTGCGTTTCAGCCAGCTTGTGATCGAGCAACCATGGATCAAAGAGATTGACATCAATCCTATCCTGGCCACACCGGAACACCTGCTCGCACTCGATGCGCGCATGGTCCTTCATGACGCCGCAGTCCGGCCGGAACAACTGCCGCGGCCGACCATCCGGCCATACCCCGCGCAATACATCTGGTCGTGGAAACTCAAAGACGGCACACCGGTCAGGATCCGCCCGATCCGCCCCGAGGACGAGCCGTTCATGGTGCAGTTCCACCACACGCTTTCCGAGCGCAGCGTCTACCTGCGCTATTTCTGCTCCCTGAGCCTGAGCACGCGTGTGGAGCACGAACGCTTGGTGAGAATCTGTTTCGGCAGCTACGAGCGCGGATTCGCCCTGGTCGCCGATCGTACGAACCCGGACACCGGACAGCACGAAATCCTCGGCGTAGCCCGGTTCAGCGCCATCAACAATGCCGAAGCGGAGGCGGCCGTTCTGGTTTCAGATCGTTGGCAGGGACTTGGCCTGGGAACCGAGTTGCTGGCGAGCGTGGCTCGCGTGGCACGAGAGGAAAACTTCCAGAGACTTTCCGCGGAGATTCTGCGCGACAACCTGGCAACGCAGGCCATCTTCAAGAAAGTGGGATTCCACCTGCACGCGATGGACGATCCCTCTTCTGTGTCAGCTCTTCTGGAGCTTTAGAAGTCGGCCGCGCGTGGAGTCACGCCCTTAGACCACCCGTGCCGGTTTGACGATTTCCAGCTGAGGCTCGAACTTCATCGCCGTTCCGATGGCCCGCGAAACCAGACACAACTTTTCCGCTCGCTTGAGCAAATCGAGCGCGCGCTCCCTCTCATCGGCCGACGCTATCTTGAGATTGGGCCGTACCACGATCTGCGTAAAAGTCCATCCCCCTTCGCCCTTGCGTACCGTGCCGCTGGCTTCCACCTGCAGGTCGGTGAAGTTGAACTGTGCCGTTCCCGCGATCGCTCTCAGCGTCGTGGTGTAGCAACCCGCCAGTGCCGCCAGCAAGAGTTCTTCCGGCGTCCACCGGCCCTCGAGGCCGCCAAATTCGGTTGGTGCTGTGAAGTGTATTGCGTTGGGCGCGGAGTCGGACTTGGCCAGACCCGTCCGTCCGGAAGTCCACCATGCTGCTACTCGATATGCGTGCTCGTCATTCATGACGCTTTGATTTCTCCTTGGGAGACAGAATTGTCGGTCTCATTGCGCCAGATAAGGTGGAGCAAACGGGGCCCGGTCACCGCTTTCTGTGCAGGTTCAGAGCCGGCGACTAGGCCGCTCAGTTCTATTGGGTCACTGCACGTTCCTGCTCGATCTTCTGAATCTGGATTCGCAGCCAATGCGCCAGCGCCTCCTCCATTTCGACTTGGCTCGCCGTGCGATAGAGATCGTCCACCGTCTGTCCCTGCTCCGTCAGCCGAATAAACCGGCACGGAACGCTTTCCGAACGCAGCGCCTCGGGAACGAACTGCTCCAGGAGGCAGGTTTCGCAAGGATGCGGCCGCGTCGGATCGCAAAAGTTCGGGCAAATCGGCGAATCTTCAAAAATCGCCGGGGCGCGCCAGGGCGTACGCGGAGACCGCCCGTATCCGCCGTCCTCCAGAAAGCTGAGTTCGAACTTGAGAACCTCTAGGACGTCGCGAGTGTCTTGAGTCATAGGGCACCTCAATTGGGCCGAGAATGCCAGAGGTCAAGTGGCAACTCCGTGTATTCCGTCACTGGGAATGGTGATTTGGCTCACATAGACGCCATGTGCTCAGGGTGCCAAGGGGGAGCCTTGCCCTGATTTTGGGGAAATCTCAGAGAAGCGTGATCCTAATCACAGAACATTGTGATCCTGATCAACACTTCGGAGCATCGGAATCCGGATTTTTCCTGAAATCGGCGTGATCCGGCGGCCACTGCCAAAATTTTCCGGGGGCTTGAATCACACTGGCATGTGATTCCAAACATAAGTACAGGAATTAGAATCGGGAAAACCTTCAATGCCTCTGAGGAGGGACGTAGGCGCAGCAGGGGTCCTCCGCGAAGAGATCACCGGTCATCGCATAGGCACGCGCCCGCGACCCGCCACAAACGTTGCGCACTTCGCAACGACCGCACTTGCCTTTGAGTTGGGAACTGTCGCGCAGGGACACGAACAAGGGCGAATCACCGAAGAGTTTCGCCAGTGGCTCTCTGGTCACGTTGCCGGCCGAGAGCGGCAGGAAACGGCTGGGGTACACCTCGCCC
>JASHPH010000111.1 GCA_030038255.1 Candidatus Sulfotelmatobacter sp.
CGAACCTTTGCCAGGAAACGCCAACTCCCCTTTGGCTCGCCACTCGCTTCTCCAAGCCTCCAGCCTTTTGGGGCTGAGCTGACATGTGCGTGCCACCTCGGCTGTGCTCTTTCCAGAGTCGATCTCTCGCATGCAGGCGATCTTCAGTTCACGGGAATACTGTTGTCGGGGCACCAGCATTGTTCTCCTCCATCCAAATGTAGCTGGCCCCTTAATTTCGTGTCTCACTTTTGGGGTGCACTCCAACCACTCCCCCTATGCCGATTGGAACGTAACTTGACGTACACATTCTTATGTGTAAGGATCTACACATGGCTACCAATCTCGCAATTGATGATCGGCTGATTGAAGAGGCTCGCAAAACCGGCGGCCACAAGACCAAGAAAGAAGCAGTGACCACTGCTCTTGAGGAGTACATCCGCCGCCACCGGCAGCAGCGCATCCTGGAGGCCTTCGGGACCGTCGATTTCGATCCCGCCTATGACTATAAGGCTGAGCGCCGCCGAAAGCGGATGGGATGATCTTGGTTGACACTCCCGTCTGGTCGCTTGCCCTGCGGCGGCGGAACGCAGATCTTTCCACTGCAGAAGAGCGATTGACGAAGATGCTTTCCGAGCTTGTGCGAGAGGGGCGGGTGCAATTGCTCGGTTCGACTCGTCAGGAACTGCTCTCAGGGATTCGGGAGGAAGCCCAGTTCCGGAAAATCCGCGATTATCTGCGCGATTTTCCCAATGTTGCTCTCGACTCTGCGGACTATGAAGAGGCTGCGCAGATCAGCAATGCTTGCCGACGCGCTGGCGTTGCCGGCTCTCCAGTCGATATGCTCATGTGCGCGGTTTCACTTCGTCGCGCCTGGGAGATCTTCACGACAGACCGCGACTTCTTTCGTTACCACCGAGTGGTTCCTCTGCGGCTGTTCGCTCTGTGATGAGAACGAGTTCTATCCCCGCTTTTCCCCGAACACTTCCGCGGTGAACGCCTCGATGTTTGCGCCTCGCTGCCACGCATCTCGCGGCAGGCCAGCCTTGCGGCAGGTTTGCTCGAGAAACGTAAGTCGATCCCATCCGTGTTCCACAGGGACCTGCGGCAGCAGAAGCCCACGATGCCCAGCCATGCTGATCAGCAGGCCGTGACGCCCGACTTCGACATCTTCAGCGCGAATGGGCCGCGGAGGAGAGAGAACGCTCAACTCAATTTCGAGCGCGGCTGCTTCCTCAAGCGTGACCGGAGGAAAGCGGTTGTCGTCAAAGGCTGCGGCCCGCGCAGTCTCGGCTACGGCGCGATACAACGGACATGAGGCGAAAACATAGCCGACGCATCCCCGCAATTCGCCATGCAGATAGAGAGACGTGAACACGCCGCGCGGCTCGGCCAGATGCGCGCTCGGAGGATCAAGTGAGATCTCGCGGCCCTCGAGCGCCGACACAATCGCGTCGTGCGCCAATCGCACCAGGAGTTTGCGCTCGTCGGGTGAGAACTCGCCGGACTCTACGGCTGCGGGACTAGGTCGAGGCAGCGACATCGCGATCCGCCTGCGGGGGCGCCGGCACCGGCTTTCGGCGCCGGCTCAGGATGAAGGCTCGGCGGCGGCGCTTGACCACGCGCCGGTCGATCTTGGACCAGAATGCGACGAAGTAATCGACCGCCGACGCCAGCGACAAAAACACCATGAACCAGATCGCCACCAGCGCGATCCAGTGAATGGGAAAGAAGTATGTGCCGTACACCGGCCATTCTTTCCAGCGATGGTCCAGAATTACAGCGACTACCGAGACAATCTGCACCACCATCTTGAACTTGCCCAAATCACTGGCTTCGATGGCGAAACCTTCCGACGCCGCAATCGAACGCAGCCCACTCACCAAAAATTCGCGGCCGATTACGACAATCGCCACCCACGCCGGCACCAGGCTGGGATTGAATTGCACCAGCACGACAAACGCCGCGGCGATCAGAAGTTTGTCGGCCAGCGGATCGAGCAGAATGCCCATCGTCGTGATCTGCTCGCGCTTACGGGCAAGATAGCCGTCAATTCCGTCCGTCATGGCCGCAGCGATGAACAGAGCCGAAGCCAGCAATTCTTTTTCGCCATTGACGCTGCTGAAGTGCGGGCTCGATAGAATCCAGATGAGCAAAGGAATGCTGAAGATGCGGATCAGCGTGATGGAGTTGGGCAGGTTCACACGAGCGCGCCACTACGGAAGTTCTGGGTCACTGTGATTATGCTCCCGGCGGGAAGGGAACGCAATGCAATCGAACGGAGGAAGTAGACTATCTAGCTTTTTCGGCGGCGTCATCCTGAGCGCAGCCGTTATCTGGCAGACCCCTGGCTTTTAGCCGGGGGCGAGCGCAGCGAGGCGGAGCGAAGGATCTCGCGTGGGGCGGATCGGCGGCGTGCGCGAGATCCCGCCCCGCTGATGAAAGCGCGGGGCTTCGGGATGACGCCTGTGTGGTTGGCCTCTACTTTGTAGGCGCGGCGGTAGTCGTCTTCACCTGATGCGCGATGATCTGATCTTTGATCTTGTCGTAGGTGGCCTGCGGAATGATTTTCTTCTGCACCAGTTCATTCTTGGCGCGGTACGGCCGCCCGTCGATGATCTTCTGCGAGTACGCATCGCCGATGCCGGACAGCGCCTTCAGCTGATCCTTGGTCGCGGTGTTGATATCGAGCTTGTCGCCCGCCGCCGGCTTTGCCGCCTGAGCCGGTGCCGCCTTCGGCGCCGATGCGCTCGACGCGGCCTGACCCGCCGCCAATCCACTTACCAGCAAAAGCGCGAAGATCAAAACCGCGATCTGGGCGGTTAGCTTTCTCTCGATGGATTTCATAAGGACTCCTTTCCAATTGCTACGCGTAAATTCCGCGCTGCCGGATCGTATACGCCACCCGGTCAATCGCCAGCATGTAGGCGGCGATGCGGTTGTTCACCTTGTGGGTCTCGGCATAGCGCACCACGTCGTCAAACGACGACTTCATGATCGTCTCCAGTTGCTCGTTGACCACCGACTCTTTCCAGAAGTAGCCCTGGCGGTCCTGCACCCACTCGAAATACGAAGTGGTCACCCCGCCGGCGTTCGCGAGAATGTCAGGAATCACGAACACGCCCTTGTCGCTGAGCACGTCATCGGCGGCCGAGGTGGTCGGGCCGTTCGCGCCTTCGGCCAGAATGCGGCACTTCACCCGATCCACGTTGCGCGTGGTAATGACGTTTTCGGTCGCGGCGGGAATCAGAATCTCGCACTCGGTGGTGAGCAGTTCTCCGGCGTCATGCTTCTCGGTGCCAGGGAAGCCGTGCACCGTGCCGTTCTTCTGGCGGTATTCAACCAGCGCCTTCAGGTCGATTCCATTCTTGTTGTAGAGCCCGCCGCCGACCTCGGCGATGCCGACGATCTTGTAGCCGGCTTCGTGCATGAGCAGCGCGGCGTTCGAACCAACGTTGCCGAATCCTTGCACGATCACGCGCGCCCGTTGCGGATCGATCCCCAGCTTCCTGCAGGCCTCGTCGCAGACGATCATCACGCCGCGGCCGGTAGCTTCGCGACGTCCGCGCGAGCCGCCGATGTTGATCGGCTTGCCCGTCACTACCGCCGTCACCGTCTGCCGCATGTGCATGGAATAGGTGTCCATCATCCACGCCATGACTTGCTCGTTGGTGTTCACGTCGGGCGCAGGAACGTCTTTTTCCGGGCCGATGAACTCGATCAGCTCCGCCGTGTACCGGCGCGTCATGCGCTCGACTTCGCCCATTGACATTTTGTGCGGATCGCAAATCACGCCGCCCTTGGCGCCGCCGAAAGGAATGTTGACCACAGCGCATTTCCACGTCATCCAGCTCGCCAGCGCGCGCACTTCATCGAGCGTGACGTCGGGCGCGTAACGAATGCCGCCCTTGGCCGGCCCGCGCGCAATCGAGTGCTGCACACGGAAGCCGGTGAAGACTTCGAGATGGCCATCGTCCATCTGCACCGGGATGTGCACCGTGATCTCGCGGTTGGGATAGCGCAACACCCGCCACAGGCCTTCATCCAGGTTCAGCTTCTGCGCGGCCAGGTCGAAGCGGGCCCGCTGCGACTCCCACGGATTGGTTTCTTTATCCACGTGCGGCGCGGTCATCATCGTTGTCATAAAAGTCGTCTCCAGGAGGATTGCGTATCGTGTGGAGTTGCCGCCATCGACGGGATTGCCCGTCTACAGCCAGACAAGCGTTCCGAGTATATGAGGCAGGACGGCAGGGAAGCAAGCTGAGCAGGGTTGTTGCGGTGGTTCGGTTTTTCAAATTGAAACATCAATCGCGCGCATCGAGCGCCGCATCGTACGACACAACGCCGCGTGGCTGGGATGACTTGAACGAGACAGCTTGAAAGTATTCAGGGGGAACCCCTGGAAGAACAAGGTTCGGATCGGCGCGAAAACCAAAACGGCCGTAATACGCTGGCTCCCCAACCAGTACACAGCCACCCGCGCCGCGCTCCCGCAGGATGCGCAGTGCTTCCCGCATAAGCTGAGATCCCACGCCACGGCCTTGATGCTCCGGCGTCACGGAGATCGGGCCGAGGCCAAACCAGCCCGTTGTGCCGTCCGAAATCGACACAGGCGACACGGCAACATGGCCGACCACAGCGCCCTCAAATTCTGCGACGAGCGCAAGTGTGAGCTTCCCAGCTTTGCGTAACGCGTTAACGATGAACTGCTCGGTATGGCTTGTGTGCGGCGCGTTCAGAAACGCAGATGTTGTCACCTTCTCAATCGCGGCGATGTCAGCAGCGGTCTCCGGTCGTATGCTGATCTTCAAGGGGACTGACTTTTCGGATTTGTGCACGGAAAAATAATAAATGCTAAAGCGGGAGCCGATCTGAGCCGCCTGCAAGTTGATGCCACAGTCAAGTCCACTTTCGTGTCCTTCACTGTCTACGAAAGTAGACATCGCTTCCACAGCCCAGGCCATTCAAAACACGCCGCGCGAAAACACGCAATCGCAGATTCAGCAGCTTGAAGCCAGCGATTTCTTATATTTCCTAATGACTCGCGACTCAGGACTCGCAGCTCAGGACTAACTGTGCGCCTTCATCGACTGATTGAGTTCAATCACCAATCCCTCAGCCGCGGCGCGCACCTTGGGATAGTAATTGCGCGCGTCGGTGACAACTTTGTCGACGATGGCGTCGGTGTGCTCGGGATCGTGGTGGTAGAGGATCAATTCTTTCGCGCCGCTTTCCATCACAACATTGACGGCTTCGCGCCAGTGGCTGTGTCCCCAGCCGCGTCGCCGCGCTTCGTATTCTTCCGGCAGATACTGCGCGTCGTAGATGAGTATGTCAGCCCCTTCGGCCAGCTTGCGCACGTTCTTGTCGAAGTGCGCGTCGCCGGGTTCGTTGTCAGTGGCGTAGACGAGGATGCCGTCTTTGGTCTCGAGGCGGAATCCGAGGCAGCCCTGTGGATGGTTCAGATATGCAGTCTTGATCTGAATACCGTCTTCCATGTGCAGGCATCCGCTTTCAATGTCATAGAAATTGCGCTTGGCCTTCATGTGCGCGAGATCGACGGGGAAGTAAGGTGCGGCCATCTGCTCGGCCATGACCTGCTCCAGCCGGCGGGTGCGGCCGGACGAATGAAAGATGAACTGGCTGCCCTTGTTCTCATACAGCGGGCGGAAGAACGGCATGCCCTGAATGTGATCCCAGTGAAAGTGGGAGACGAAAACGTGCGCCTGGAACGGACGATCGCCGAACTCGCGTTCAAATTCGTGGCCCAGGACGCGGAATCCGGTGCCGCAATCGAAGATGTAAATGTGAGCGCCCAGCCGCACTTCGACGCAGGAGGTATTGCCCCCGTAGCGCATGTTCTCGGGTTGTGGCGTGGGCGTGGAGCCGCGCACGCCCCAGAACTTGATCCGCATAGTCTTTCGTGCGCGTCGGCAGGCTTTCGGACGCACATCGTCCCGTCAATTCGACAGCTGGTTCCCGGGAGCACACCGCGCGCAAATCGGCCTGTAGCGCAAAATGCTCACAATACGCGGGATATCCTCGATTTTAGCCATTGCCCGTGGTCCAACAAGGTGACCAAAGTTTTCCCGCCATGCGCAAATGGGCCAGTTTTGGGCTGGTTGACTTGCCACGGCATCCCGCCTACGATGGCCGTCACCCAGATCCGACACCTGGACGGCGATACGTAGACCCAATACAGACCTTGACGCAATACAGAAAATGATCGGCCAGAACATCTCGCACTACCGCATTCTCGAAAAGCTTGGTGGCGGCGGCATGGGTGTGGTCTATAAGGCGGAAGACACGCGCCTGCACCGTTTTGTAGCCCTGAAGTTCCTGCCCGATGAAGTAGCCCGCGATCCGCAGGCGCTGGCCCGTTTTCAGCGCGAGGCTCAGGCGGCGTCGGCCCTGAATCATCCCAACATCTGCACCATCCACGACATCGGCGAGCAGGACGGGCATGCCTTCATCGCCATGGAGTTTCTGGAGGGCATGACGCTGAAGCACCGCATCGGCGGGCGCCCTATGGAAACTGGCGACATTCTCTCGCTGGCCATTGAGATCGCCGACGCGCTCGACGCCGCTCACGCCAAAGGCATCGTGCACCGCGACATCAAGCCGGCCAACATTTTCATCACCTCCCGCGGACACGCCAAGATTCTGGACTTCGGATTAGCCAAGGTAACGCTGTCCGGAAGTTCCGCCAGCCAGATTGCCGCAGCTACACGCACGATCGATGAAGAGCCACTGACTGATCCCGGCTCGGCCGTGGGTACGATTTCCTACATGTCGCCCGAGCAGGCGCGGGGCAAAGAGCTGGATGCGCGCACGGATCTGTTTTCTTTCGGCGCGGTGCTGTATGAAATGGCGACCGGCACGCTGCCTTTCCGCGGAGAAAGTTCAGCCACGATTTTCGATGCGATTCTCAATCGCCCGCCCGTGCCGGCAATCAGGCTGAATCCCGATCTGCAGCCGCGGCTGGAAGACATCATCAACAAGGCTCTCGAGAAGGATCGCGATCTGCGCTACCAGCACGCTTCCGAGATGCGCACGGACCTGCAGCGGCTCAGGCGCGATACAGACTCGAGCCGGCAAGTCTCGGCAGTGAGCGCGGAGCCAGCCGCTGCTGCCGTCTCGACACCTCCGCAGGCCGCGCACGCCAGCAGCAGTTCTGCGGTAGTTGCGGTTGCGAAGCAGCACAAGCTCTCGCTCGGCGTCATCAGCGTGATTGCGGTCTTGCTGATTGCGGCTGCTTTCTATGGCATCTACGCGTTGTTTTCGCGCGAGCGCCCAGCTCCGTTTCAAAATTTCTCCGCCAGCAAAGTCACGGAGACAGGCAAGGCCACGCTCGTCGCCATCTCGCCTGACGGAAAATACATCCTCAATGTAATGGATGACAACGGACAGCAAAGCCTGTGGCTGCGGAATGTTCCCACCAACAGCAACACGCAGGTTGTGGCTCCCGGCCCCGTCAACTACATCGGCCTGCTGTTTTCACCAGACGGCAATTACCTGTATTTCGTTCGTTCCGAGATCGGCAGCCGCTCGCTGCACTACCTGTATCGTGCTCCCGTGCTGGGCGGGACGCCGCAAAAGCTGGTCACCGATATTGACGCGAATCCATCCTTCGCTCCGGACGGCAAGAGATTCGCGTACATGGTCGCCAACAATCCGAAACCGGGTGTGTATCGGGTGGCAGTCCGCTCGGTGGAAGGCGGCGACGAGAAAGAGCTGACCAGCGGGCCAATGAACGAGCAGTTAACCGATCTTGCCTGGTCTCCCGACGGCAAGATCATCGTCTGCACGATTTCCCAGCCCGGGGATGCTCTTTCCGGCCTGGTGGCGATTGATCCCGAGAACGGCAAGCCTAACCTGTTCCTGACATCGAAGGAGCTCTACCTCCGCCGGCCGGCGTGGCTCCCCGATGGCAGCGGGCTAGCGGTTGTGGGCGATCACGCTTACAACTTCCAAAGCGAGATCGTTTATGTTTCGTATCCGGCGGGGAAGCTGACTCCGGTCACGCGGGACACAAATTTTTACGCCGACCTTAGCGTGGCCGGCGACGGCCACACGCTGGCGACCGTCCAGAGACAAACTCACCTGACTCCCTACCTGATGCCCACTGGCGGCAGCGAGTCTCAAGCTAAGCCGCTCACGGGAGGGCCACCTGCCGATATGGTCTCCTGGAGCAAGGATGGCCAGCTCCTGATCTCTGCCGCCGCCGGGGGTCTAACTTCGGTGAATCCCGACTCGGGCGCTGAGACCTCCCTGCTTTCGCAGCTTCCGGGGTCAAATTTTGCACGTGCTTGCTCGGACGGGCACGTTGTTTTCTCCGGCAGCAAGCAAAGGGCGAACTTTCAAGTCTGGCGCGCCGATGCCGATGGCGCAAATCCCAAGCAACTTACCGCGGGGAAGCTCGAGTACTTTCCTACCTGTACTCCCGATGCCAAATCTGTGCTCTATGCGGATGCCGATGGCAACCTGGAAAAGGTTTCCATCGATGGAGGAACTTCGCAGGTGCTGGCTGAAGCTTCAGTGTTCAGCCGCATCCCGATTTCTCCGGATGGAAAAGTTGCCGCCTTCGTGACGTTCCGGCTGCATGATCCAAAAGAGAAAATCGCTCTGGTTCCCGTCGATTCCAGCCAGTCCCCACGGTTTGTGGAATTCGAACGGCCGCGCTCGGAGTTCGTTGACAGCTTTACCGCCGGCGCAATTGCATTCGCCCCGGATGGCAAAGGCGTCATCTACCCCGTGCGCAACGGCGATACCGACAATCTTTGGCTCCAGCATCTCGACGGCTCGCCGGGAAAACAACTCACCGACTTCAAGTCGGAACTCATCCGCGATTTCGACTACTCCTATAACGGCAAGCAGCTCGCCGTTATCCGCGGCCACCGCGAGTCCGACGTTGTGCTCATTCGCGACGCAGGGAAGTAAACGCTCCATCGCCTTTTGCCCTGACATGCTTTGACATCGGTTGCGACGACCTAGGATCAGCCTCGCCTATAATGAAAGCCCGCACCGCGGGTAACCCCGAAATGGCGCAGCCCGACTTCAAAACATTTTCCAGTCTTGCGCGCGAAGCCACGCTGGTGCCGGTGGTGAAGTCGGTGAGCGCTGACCTGCTGACGCCGGTTTCTGCATTCCTGGGGATTGCCGAGAAGGAATCGCACGCGTTTCTGCTGGAGTCGGTGGAGCGGGGCGAGCAAATCGGGCGCTACACGTTTCTTGGCGCGCGGCCCTACATGCGGCTGAAAGCGCAGAAGGGCAGAGTGGAGATTGAGCGCAGCGGCCGGCGGGAAACCGTGCCGGAGAACGTGTTTGATGTGGTGAAACGGCTGCTGCGTGAGCATCGTCCTGCGAGCGTGCCGGGGCTTCCACCGTTCACCGCGGGCGCGGTCGGATATTTCGCCTACGACGTAGTGCGGCAACTCGAAAAAATCGGCGATCACGCGAAAGACGACCTGCATCTGCCCGATGCCGAGCTGATGTTCTTCGACCGGCTTCTGGCCTTCGATCACCTGCGACATCAGATCCACATTGTGGCCGCGGCGGATGTTTCGCGAGAAAGCCCTCGTCGCGCTTACGATCGCGCTCTGCGCGACATTGCGGCCATCGAGCGCAAGCTGGCACATGGATTGAGCCCGGCTGTGTGGCGCCAATCGGCAAAGGGGAAGACGAGCACGCTGAAAGTTCACGCGCGCACGAGGCGCGCTGATTTCCTGCGAAGTGTTGAGCGCTGCAAAGAGTACATCGCTGCCGGCGACATCTTTCAAGTTGTGCTTTCGCAGCGGCTCGATTTTGTTCCCGGCGTTGCGCCCTTCGATTTGTATCGCGCACTGCGGCAGGTGAATCCTTCGCCCTATCTTTACTTCCTGCGCATGGGAGAAACACATATTCTCGGTTCGTCGCCGGAAATGCTCGTCCGGGTGACCGGTCGCAAGCTGGAGTATCGTCCGATTGCGGGCACGCATCCGCGCGGTCACGACGAGGCCGAAGACGCCCGCCTGGAACAGCAAATGCGCAACGACGAGAAAGAACGGGCTGAGCACGTGATGCTCGTGGACCTCGGCCGCAACGATCTGGGGCGCGTGAGCGAGTACGGTTCGGTGAAGGTGAAGGATCTGATGTATGTGGAGCGCTACTCGCACGTGATGCATCTGGTTTCGGCGCTGGAAGGAACGCTGCGCAAGGATCTCGACGCCCTCGACGCGTTTGCCGCCTGCTTTCCTGCGGGAACTCTCAGCGGCGCTCCGAAAGTGCGGGCCATGCAGATCATCGAAGAACTCGAGCCGACGCGGCGGGGCATTTATGGCGGGTCGGTACTGTATGCGGATTTTGCGGGGAACCTGGATTCCTGCATCGGCATTCGCACCATGCTGATGCAGGGCAAGAAGGCCTATCTGCAAGCGGGAGCGGGGATCGTAGCGGATTCCGACCCTGCGCGCGAATTTCAGGAATGCATGAACAAGGCACAGGCGCTGCTGCGAGCGGTGGAAATGGCAAGGGGAACCGGCTAGGGCGCAAAAGCTAGTGGGCAGACCCGCTCACTTGCGGTGCCACGCAGCGCGGCGTGATGTCTTCGGTGTTGTATCCGTATTCTGTGAATTGTGTGCGAAACACCAATGAATCAGCGGCTGCGGATAATCACGGCGAGTATTGTTCTGCACATCCATTTCACGGACGTCCTGGAACTTGAACTCGATCGTGCCCTCCTGGGAAACCGTGCCGACCAGATACCCGTAAACGTCCGTCTTGGCAGCGTTGGAGGGCGGTACTGGAAGCTTGTAGCGCTCGGCACCGCCGGTGCCGATAATCCAGCCTGGCAGGGGATCATCGTGCTTCCTGATTTCGTCGGTGTTGAAGATGTCTTCCATAAAGAAATGCGAATGGCTGGCCAGCACATAGACGTGTCTCTTGGTCTGATCGCGAAAGGTCCGCAGGTCTTCATACACCCGCAGGCCGCTTGACCGGGCCGACTCGACCGGACTGTCACCCATGCTGTGCTTATTGGCGAGGCTGTCAGGGAGCGCCTCATGCATGCCGACTACCACGGTCGTTATGTTGTCGTTCTTGCTGTCGCGCCCGAGAATTTTTTCGAACCACTGGAGTTCCTCCGGCGTGAAGGCGTCGGAGGAGTTGTCGAGGTAAATGAAATCAACGCCCTTGAGCACCCAATGATAGTAGGTGGGCGGCAACGGCGGCTCGAGAGTTTCATCGCTCGCTTTTCCGTTCTTCTTCCCACTCCTTTTGCCCGCGTTCTCGCGCGCCTTTCCCGCGGCCGCGTCCTCCGCGTCATCGGCGGCCCGCTGATCGTGCAGCGTTTTCTGATCGAGCCAGGCGACGAACTGCCGGCGGAATTGGACCGTATCAGCGGGCGGAATGATCTCGTGATTGCCGATGCCGACATAAAACGGCAGACTTCCAAAGGGAGCAATCTGGTGCTCGATGAAGTCGGGCCAGGCGCGCTGCCAATAGAGGCTGCAGCTTAGAAATTCGCCGTTATTGGCGCCGGCGAACTCCATGTCTTCGTCGATTTTGTAGATCGCGCGCAGATCTCCCAGATGCCAATAGAAGCTGGGCGTGTAGCGTGTGCTGCTGGCCGCGATCGTCGGCATTACGATGTCGCCGCAATTGCGCGAATCCCCGGCGACGATGAATCGCCATGCGCCGTCGGGCATCGGTACGGGCGGCATCATGTTTTGTGCCTGGCACAGGTTTGCGAGGAGGAACTTGATGACCAACACTGTTGTGAACGGGCGGCGACGAGGAATCTTCCTACCGTGAAGGCGAGGTGACATAGTAATCCTTATTCTTGCAAACATGGCGGTAACCGGAAGGAGGATGCAACGACAAAGCGACTGATCGCAAAAGGTTACAGAACGGCAATGATAAAACAGAACCAGATGGCGTGACGTGCAGATTCTTGCGTAGTCCTGACTCTAGCAGACGCATTATAGCGCAAGGAAATTCTTCACCAGCTTCTTGCCCGCGTCTGTCAATACGCTCTCTGGATGGAACTGCACGCCCTCGACTGCGCACTGGCGGTGGCGCAGGCCCATGATGGTTCGGCTGCCGTCTTTTTCGGTGGTCCAGGCGCTGACCTCCAGTTCGGCGGGCAAGCCTCTTTCTTCCACGATCAGCGAGTGATAGCGCGTGGCCGTCATGGGTATGGGCAGGCCTTGGAAGATCGTTTTATTGTCGTGCACGACCGCGCTGGTCTTGCCGTGCATGAGATGCGGTGCGCGCACCACGCGTCCGCCAAAAGCCTCGCCGATGGCCTGATGCCCGAGGCAGACGCCCAGCACCGGCACTTTGCCGGCGAAGTGGCGGATCAGTTCAATGCTGATGCCAGCTTCGTGCGGTGTGCACGGGCCTGGCGAAATCACGATGCGTTCTGGGTGCATAGCCGCAACTTCTTTCACTGTGACTTGATCGTTGCGGCGGACTTCGACTTCCGCTCCCAGTTCGCCGATGTATTGAACCAGGTTGTAGGTAAACGAGTCGTAGTTGTCGAGGACGAAGATCATCTGGACACCAACTGCAATTCTCAGCTTACACAACTTTCAGTGGCTAGTTGTCAGCGATCAATCAAAACCCGGCAGGGGCGGGCCTTACAGGCCACTGACCGCTGCCCGCCAGCTACTGCGTAACTACACTAACTTCCGACTCTGCCGCCAGAACGGGCTACGCTCTGACCCAACCGTGGTATTGACCCGAGCGACGTGCAGAGGGCATCCTCTTTAGTAGTTAGCTGTTTGAGCGCCACGAGACGCCACTTCGGAGGAACGAAATGCCTGAGCCCCAGGCGGAGAAGCGAGCTTCAAGAAGGTTCGCCCTGCATGTGCCCGTCAAGGTTGAGCACGGGCAAAATAGCAGCACTCACAGCGAAGTAGCCCAGATTCGCGACGTGAGCGCACGTGGTATCTGTTTTTACCTGGAATCGGCCGTGGCGCAAGGATCGCAGATCGGCTTTACCCTGACGCTGCCGCCCGAGATTACCCTCACCGAAGCCATTCGCGTCCAGTGTAAGGGACACGTCGTGCGGGTCGAGGAAGGCCGCGCCGACGGCAAACTTGCGGTCGCCGCCGTGATCGAGGAGTACGAGTTCCTGCCGGAAGCGTGATAGATCAGAGGCTAGTGTCTAGGCATAACAGAAAAGCCTCGCTATTACGCCGAGCCTCCGATGCGCCGAGCCTCTGACCTGGGATCCCTCGCCCCCTAGCCTCTAGCCTCCGCACCTGATATGTTTCCAATCAAGAACTGAAAAGGGGATGCCTTGCGGCGGCGTGCAATCAATTCTGTCTGCCTGATTCTGATCGCGGCCTTGCTTCCTGCCGTCGGCCAGACGTTCGGGCCCCCGCCTCACATCACGGGGATTCGCATCGTCCATGAGCACGGCGTTCCTGCTGTGGAAATTATTTCGAAGGGCGGCCCGGTCATTCCGGAAGTGCAGGTGCTCGATTCGCCGCCGCGGTTGGTCATCGATCTGCCCAATTCTCGCCTGGGCCTGACACAGAAGAAGATCGAGATCCAGAAGGAAAATATCGTCGCTATTCGCGTGGATCAGTATCAGCAAAACCCTCCGGTGACGCGCGTCGTGCTCGATCTGCTTGCGCCCTACAGCTACAGCTGGGACGGTGCGGGGAATCGCCTGATGGTTCGCCTCAAGCCACCGGAAGAGACGAATGCCGCCAGGAATCCGCCCGCGCAGCCTCCTACCGCGGATGCCGCTGCGTTCGGTGCCACTCCGGCAGTTGTGCCCGTGACCAGCGGCGCGGGAACCACAATTTTCGCCGGCGCGCGCCTGGGCGCCAACTCGGCTATAACGGCGGGTTCCGACACGGAGGTGCTGCATTTAACCCGCGGCGGGGAAATCCGGGTATGTCCGGGCTCAACCGTCACCGTGACGCAGTCGCGCAACCACCGCGACCTGATGCTGGGGATCAGCACGGGCGGACTGGAAACGCATTATTCGCTCAAGTCGTCCGCCGACTCGGTGCTCACTCCCGATTTCCGCATCATGTTCGCCGGGCCCGGACATTTCCACTATGCCATCAGCGTCGATTCGCACGGCGATACTTGCGTGCGGGCGATGACCGGCAACACTTCTTCGGCCATCGTGTCGGAACTCCTGGGCGATCGCATTTACCAGGTAAAGCCGAACGAGCAGGCGGTGTTCCGGTCGGGACGGATCGATCAAGTCGACTCCGAAGTTCCTCTCGATTGCGGATGTCCGCCGCCTCCGGCTGTTCTGCGCACCGAGACGCCTTCCACTCCCTTGCCGGCCTCGGCAATGCCCGCAAACGCGCGGCTGGGCGGGAGTTCAACGGCTGGATCATCGCCGACGGGTGCGCGGCCGGCCGATGCAACGGGAACGGCGGCGGGAACGACATTGTCAAACGGGCCGGAGACGGCGCCTTTGCCGCCGTCCGGGCCGAACGACATTCATGTCAAGGTAGAGACGCCGTTTGTGTTCAATGCCACCGAAATGGCCGCAAGTCGCGTGCCGCCTCCGCCTGTCATCACCGGGGACGTGCCCCTGGAGGATTCCCGGCAACGGCAGGTTCATCTGGATGCGACCATTCAATTGCCGCCCCCGAAGAAACAAGCCGAGCATCACGGCTTCTTTCACCGTATCTTCTCGTCCCTGTTTCACTAAGGCAGTGATCAGCGGCTAGCGATCAGTCCCCGCGGCTCTGATACCTCAAGCTAGCCGCGATTAATCGCCCGGCGGAGGGGCTCGACTTTTTCGCGGGCGGTATTGCGAAGCTCTTCCCCGAGATCGGAGGCCACCTCAACCCCGCGGCCGGCCACGTCTCGCACGCGCGCGCCAGCCTCGCGCACGCGGTCCTTTACGTTTTCAGCGGCTTCGTCGGCCCAGTCGCCGAGCTTGTCGCGGGCGTCTTCGTAGCCGCGTTGGATGTCGCGGCGCAGCGCCTTGCCGCTCTTGGGAGCAAGCATAAGCCCGATCAGAGCTCCCGCTCCCAGCCCAATCAGCAAGAATGTAATGGCGGTGCCGACGTCGCCGCCTTCTGAAGATTCGTAACGTCCAATGCGCATAGTGAACTCCTTGTTTCCGCGCCGTGCCTTGCCCGGCATCAAGATTCACGGGAGCGCGGGCCCAAAACAGAATTGTAGCCCCACCGCGGTGATCTGGTGTATCGGAATTAGCGCAGTGCCGTGTTCGTAGTGCCTCAGTTTGAATTTCGACCAGTTGGCTACTTCGACGGCGTCATCCCGAGCGAAGCCGCAGGTGGAGCGAGGGATGTGGCGTAGATTGGCGATCAGCTCCGCGCGAGATCCCTCGCCCCGCTGGTGAAAGCGCGGGGCTTCGGGATGACGCCAGGAAGATACTCTTAAACTGAGCCACCCTTAGTTTCCCTCCCCGCGCATGCCAGTGTAAAATAATATTTTAACCGTTGTCGCAGAGTAAGCAGGCGGCGGAATTTGTGGCCTGCCCGCCTTCCGCCGGCTCCGCCAACTGCCCTCATATAGGAGAGTTTTTCACGCATGTCGATTCCTGCCACACAACTCCGTCCCGGCATGATCATCAAGCACAACAATGATCTGCACAGCGTTTTTTCCGTCGAACACCGCACGCCCGGCAACCTGCGCGCGTTCATCCAGGCCAAACTGCGCAATCTGCGCACCGGCGCCATGTTCGAGCACCGCTTCCGCTCGCCCGACCCCATCGAGAAGATCAACGTCGACGAAGTCGAGATGGAGTATCTCTACAACGACGGCGACAGCTATTACTTCATGGACACGTCGAACTACGAGCAGACCCACCTGACCAAAGACATTCTCGGTGACGCCGTCGACTACCTGATCCCCAACCTGCAGATCAAGGTGGAATTCTTTGATGGCAAGGCCGTAGGGATCGAGCTGCCGCAGACGGTCGAGTTGACTGTGGTCGAAACCGAGCCCGGATTGAAGAGCGCCACGGCGTCGAGCGTGACCAAGCCGGCGAAGACTGAGACGGGTCTGGTAGTGCACGTGCCGCCGTTCATCAACGAAGGCGAGAAGATCAAGGTAGATACGTCGGAAGGGGCGTATTTGTCGCGGGCGTAATTCTGCGGATTGTCATCCTGAGCGGAATCGGCGTTCGCGGAACGCGAAAGCCGATGGAGTCGAAGGATCCCTAGCCTTTGTGGACTGCCAGCGGACTAGCTAGGCGTTCTCAGCAGGGCAGCGATCGAAATTCACCGCAGATTCCAAGAGAGTATCAGAGTATCTAGGTGAAAGGGATCCTTCGACTGCGAATCAGCTTCGCTTCGCGAAGCTGATTCTCGCTCAGGATGACAAAGTAAATTGAGCATGACCGAAAAGTCCGTTGAAGCCAAGCGCTATCTCGTCCGTGGCCGCGTGCAGGGCGTCGGCTTCCGCTGGTTTGTGGAGCGCGAGGCGCACATCCTGGGCATTGCCGGATGGGTGCGCAACAATCACGACGGGAGCGTAGAAGTTCTCGCTCAGGGCACGCGCGACCAGCTTTTCGGCCTGCACTCGCGCTTGCGCGAAGGCCCGCGCGCGGCCCGCGTGGATGCGGTCGAGGTTTCCGAAGCCAATCCGGTCGCCGGACTCAGTTCATTTCGCATTGAAGGAGCGTGGTGATGGCCCCAAGCTCGTCGTCCCGAGGTTCGTCCTCCCCGGTTTCGCCTGCCGAAGCCGAATACCTGAAGAAACTTATCCGCGAAGTTCCCGATTTCCCGAAGAAGGGAATTCTGTTCTACGACATCACCACGCTGCTGAAGGACAAAACGGGTCTGGCCACGCTGATCGACAAGCTCTCCGAGCATTACATTGCGCATAAGGTGGACCTGGTGTTGGGAATGGAAGCCCGCGGATTCATTTTTGCCCCGGCGCTGGCTTATCGACTGAACGCGGGATTCGTTCCCGTGCGCAAACCGGGCAAGCTGCCGGCCGAGACTGTGAAATACGATTATGCGCTGGAATATGGCAAGAACACGCTTGAGGTCCACAAAGATGCGATTCGCAAAGGCGACCGCGTGCTGATTGTCGACGACTTGCTCGCCACCGGCGGCACTGCGGAAGCAACGGCGAAGCTGGCCGAGTCGCTCGGGGGAAAGGTCGCGGGCCTGGGATTTGTCGTGGAGCTGGATTTCCTGAAGGGGCGCGAGAAGCTGAAGAAGTACGACGTGATGTCGCTGCTGCACTACGACAAATAGCAAACTACGATAAACAGCAAAAAAGATAAGTAGGAAGAAATGAAAGCGGGGCCGCGCGGGTTGGCATGCGGCTCCGCTTCGACTTGCCGGCTACTTCCAAAAGCGCGCGACGAGCCATGCCACGCCGGCCCAGAATCCCACACTCGTTCCCACGACGAGCAGGATCCCGAGAATCAGGCTCCAGTTGATGACCGTGCGCGAGTTGGTCTTGCTCACGTCCGAATCATATTCAGACGAATCATATTCAAACCATGACCGCAAAAACTGCGCATTTTGAAAATTTTCGGGCGGAGTGCTCCACGGACCCTGCACCGCCAATCGCGTGTTCGTGCTGGTCTGGAAAGAACTCACGAATCGCCTCCGTTGTATGAATCCTCCAAGCAACTCACTCGCCAATTCGCCTGCTCACGCAAGCTCCTGAAAACGAAGATGCTCTGGCTTGGGGTGAAGTTGCGGTGTCGGAAAAAACACGCACTCCAACCCGCGAAATGCCGAAATCCCCACTTCCATTGGATAGTGTCAGACAGTTATCGGATCTCCGCCAGTAACAACTTCGACTCACTGCTCGAGCCGCGGGACAGGTATCCTTTGCGGCAAAACCAATCTTCCATTGCGTCGCGAAGCTGGTCGAGGGGTACATTGGAGCCAATCTCCATCAGGCCGTCGGAAACCGGCAACGTGTCGTCAAACACCGTAGCGTTGGTGAAGTTGCGCATGGAGAAGCTGTCGAGCCACTTTAGGGGGCAGGGATGTCGCTGGCCGTCTTGCTCGTATTCGACACGAATCTTGCGGGCAAACATGGAATGGACTCCGCAGGTGAGCGCGCCGCACGGATCCTTCGCTGAGCAAAGAACGCTCCCCTAGGATGACACGCACAGTCAGCTAGCGCTGTGCCTTCGGTCCCGCCGCCTTGACCTCAGGCGGAGCGTCGAAATTCTCGAAATTCTTGGCGAAGCGGTTGCGCAAGTCTTCGGCGGCCTTGTCGTAGGCGGCTTTGTCCGCCCAGGCGTTGCGCGGATTGAACACCTCGGGAGGAACGCCGTGGCAGTGCTTGGGAATGGCGAATCCGAAAGTTGGCTCGATCTCGAATTCTCCCTTGATCAACTCACCTTCCACGGCCGCATCGACCATGGCGCGGGTGAAAGGGATCGCCATGCGCTTGCCCACTCCGTACGGGCCACCCTGCCAGCCGGTGTTCACCAGCCAGCATTGCGCGTTGTGTTCGCGCAGACGGCGGCCGAGCATTCCGGCGTAAACTTTTGGCGGCAGGGGCAGGAAGGGCGATCCGAAACAGGTTGAGAATGTAGCTGTAGGCTCCTTTAAGCCGGCTTCGGTTCCGGCGACTTTGGCGGTGTAGCCCGACAGGAAGTGATACATGGCCTGCTCGGGAGTGAGCCGCGAAATCGGGGGCAGAACGCCGAACGCGTCAGCCGTTAGGAACACGACGTTCCTGGGATGTCCGGCAACGGCGGGGATCACAGCATTGTCGATGAAATCGACGGGATACGCCGCACGCGAGTTTTCGGTCTTCGAGTCGTCGTCGTAGTCGGGAACGCGGGTGTTAGGGTCGAGGATGACGTTTTCGAGCACGCAGCCGAAGCGGATGGCATTCCAGATTTGCGGTTCGTTTTTCTTCGACAGCTTGATGCACTTGGCGTAGCATCCGCCTTCGAAATTGAAGATGCCGTCGGCGCTCCAGCCGTGCTCGTCATCGCCGATGAGGTTGCGCGAGGGATCGGCCGAGAGCGTGGTCTTGCCGGTGCCGGAGAGGCCGAAAAACAGCGCGCTGACGCCGTCGCGTCCCACGTTGGCCGAGCAGTGCATGGGGAAGACGTTGCGCGGCGGCAGCATGAAGTTCATCACGCTGAAGATGGACTTCTTCATTTCGCCCGCGTACTCCGAGCCTCCGACCAGCACCGTGCGCCGCGTGAAGTTCACTACCACGAAGACTTCGGAGTTCACTCCATCGCGTTTGGGATCGGCCTTGAATCCGGGTGCGCCGATCACCGTGAATTCGGGGTGATGGGTTTTGAGTTCTTCGGCAGTGGGTCGGATAAACAGTTGGTGGACGAACAGGTTGTGCCATGCGTACTCGTTGACGATACGGACAGGGAGACGATAGGCAGGATCGGCGCCGCAGTAGAGGTCCTGTACAAAAAGCTCGCGGCCGCGCAGGTACTCCATAACGCGTGCATACAGCGCGTCGAATTTTTCCGTCTGGAAGGGTGCGTTGACCGAACCCCAGTTCACCACCTGAGCCGTAGTCTCGTCTTTCACTACGAATTTGTCTTTGGGCGAGCGGCCAGTCCGATTGGTAAACGCGTTGATGGCTCCGTTGGAAGCCATTGCGGCTTCATTGCGCCGGATCGCGTGCTCCACCAGCGGCGCCGGGGAAAGATTGAAATGAGTCCTGCCTTCGGTCAGCAACTCGGCGATATCGCTGACGTGCACTGTTGTAGCCATAAGGTCTCCAAGACAAGAACTACCAGAATAAAACAAAGGGCTACATTCTGCCTCAAGAGCGACCATGTTGCAAGGGAGCGGATCACAATCTGTCGTTAGCACATCAAATGTCCGGTGGAATTAGCACATGAAATGTCCGCTTTTCGGGCGGTGAGAGTAGGAGACCATGCCAAGCATGGACTCCTACTTGAAGACCGCCATGGAGCGGGCGATGAAGATACAGGAAGTGATTTTGCGGGCAATGGCGAAGAAGATCACGTGGTGGCAAGCGGCCGAGATCCTGGGTT
>JASHPH010000112.1 GCA_030038255.1 Candidatus Sulfotelmatobacter sp.
CTCAGATCCACTCCCACCACGTGCGCACCCCAGCGCAGAGCCACGTCCGCGAATCGTCCCATCCCGCATCCCACGTCCAGCACCAGTTTCCCTGCGAGATCTTCCGGCTGAAAGCCGGTGCGCATGCGGAACGCCTCCTCGGAACGCCGGCTGTGCTCGGTGTCCAGTTGCGTACGCGCGTGCAGGTGCCACTGAAAGCCAAAGCTGCAGGCGTAATGCTGCGCGTCCACGAAGCGCACGACGCCATTTACGCAAGGATACTTGCGGCCGCATCCGGCGCAGACCAATTCGCTTCCTCGATCGTCGCTTCGCCCATCGTCGGTTCGCCCATACAAGAGATGGCCGCGGCAGGACAGGCAGCGCAGCACCGACAAGACTTCCCGGGGAATGGGCGCGTCAATGTTCTGGTCGGCGCCGGTCGGGTTATCGATAACTTGGTTCCGGTCGCGGGATTCGGTCATAGATCGTTCTGCTCAAACTGCGCGCTTTGCTGCCCTGCACTTCCGGAGCTGGCTGGCCCATGATCCGCACCATGGCGCACGTGTATCCCAAAAGAAAATACGGATACATGTTGTACTCCGTGGAGGCGAACATGGCCCCGATGAGATACGCTACTAGTCCCGCCCACAAGGCTTGCGTGAAAATCCTGAACTCCGGATTCTCTTGATACTGTTGCGACTTTTTCACCCGGGCGATGTTGCGCAAGGCCGCGCCCAGCGCCAGAAGGAACAGAATCAGAGCCAGGAAGCCCTCTTCGGCGGCGAGTTCTGTGTAGGTGTTGTGAGCCACAACCCAGCCGCTATCTATGATGGGGAAGCACCCCGGGCCGACGCCGAATATCGGATGGGTCGCCGCTACGAAAAGGCTTTTTTTCAATAGAGCTTTCCGGGCCTCGAGAGAGCCCTTGTCGCCAGAACCTTCGATATTCCCCAGGATGATACTTGCCACGCGGGCGCGGTAATGCGAGGTCGAAAGCGCCGCCCCCATGCCCACAACCATGGCTACGGCGGTCACCAGGACAATGTGCATCCGCTTGCCCTTGATGCCGTATTCCCAGATGCAAACGATGAGGGTGAAAATAAACGCCAGCAGCCCGCTGCGCGAATAACTCATCACGATGCCGAGCGCCATAAACAGCAATGCGACGCCCCACAGCGCCTTTTTCAAGCCTTTGGCGTGCAGCATGAACGCCACGGCCAGGGGAAAGCTGATGGCGATGTTAATGGCCAGGTCGTTGGGATTCTCCAGAATGCCGTCCTGAATGCCCGTCAGCCGGCCATCATGGTTGTGATGGTGGATGAGGATCGAAATAATGGTGACGAGGGCAACGGCGCTGACCTGGATAAACAGGAGCCGGCGGATTTCCCACAACTTCACGACCGCCATGCTGATCAGCATGGCCACGATGACTCCCTTAGACAAATCGAACGTCGTCCAGAAGGCTCCTCCGCGCCAGATGGCGAAGGGCACGCACAGCGCCATCTGAAAAAGAAGGAGCCACAGAAACTTCACCGCCCACGGCACTTTCATCCGTCCGCCGCCGCTCATCCCTCCGAAGATAAGGGCCGTCATGCCGATGAGCCCGGTGATCTTCGCCATCGGAATGTACGCGATTCCGGGAATGAAATCTTCCGGCCGGTAATAGTAGAGAATCGATAATGCGACCAGCATGCCGTAGACCAGAGGGCGCCGCCCCTTCTCGAGCGAACGTGCCGCGAGCGAGCGGCCACCCTCTCTCCAGACACGCTCTCTCCAACCGACGGGGCGTCCGCCCCCCGGCCGTTCTCCATCTCTCGACCATGTGCCGTTGCTATTCATGAATCAGCGTGTCCATTACCCGGTCGATCACCTTGTCCAGGCGGCTCGTCTGCCGGACAGAAAATTCGCCAACGCTACGACCGCTGCGGCATTGAGCAGAACAAACGTGGCCGCCGCGTCGGCGGCACGCGCGAGCGCCCCGCCCTTTAACCAGTGGCTCAAAGCCAGGACACTGAGTGCGTAAAACACGAGCTGCAGAATCAAAGCCAGCCGATAAAACGGGCCGGTCAACACGAACGACGTTCCGAGCAGCACAGCCATGGCGAACGGAAGCACCAAGCGCAGCAGTTTGTGACTGACAAACTCGAAGCGTATTGGATTACCGCCGCTCAAGAGCCACGGCGCCAGCTGCAAGAGCTGATAATTGCCGCTCAGCGTGCGCACCTTTCGTGAAAACTCCCGTCCCACTCCCAGGTCCGGACTGTCCCAGGCCCGCGATCGCGCATCGAACACCACACGCTTTCCCTGTCGCACGACCTGCATGGGAATGTAGACATCGTCCAAGATCGTTCCCTGTGGAATGCTGGTCAGCAACTCCCGCCGCGCCGCATAGAGGGCGCCCGTGGCGCCGACCACCGAGCCGGAAGCGGCTTCTAGCTCCCGCACCTGCTTTTCAACGAGCCAGTAGAGTCCCATGCCGCGATTGCACTCGCCCTGGCCGTCCTGGCTCAGCATCAGCTCGCCGCTCACGCAGCCGACTTCCGGGTCGGCGAAGTTTTCCATCAGCAGCTGCAATGCATTGGCTTCGATCTTCTGGCGTGCGTCCGTGAAAACCATAATTTCCCCGTGCGCCAGCTCCAGGGCATCGTTCAAACCAGCTGCCTTGCCGCGCGCCAGCTGGTTCAGAATTACCTGCACGGGCGAATTGCGTCCGGCCTCACGCAGAATCGCTTCCGTTCGGTCGGTCGATCCGTCGGAAACCACAATGATCTGGCAAAGCTCCGGGGGATAGTCCAGCGCCAGCAGATTCCGCAGCTTCTCTTCCAGAATCTGCTCCTCGTTGCGCACGACCATCACAATGGACACCGGGGGCAGGCACGTACCGCGCCGCACCGGGCGATGGCGCCACAGCAGGCGCAAACGCAGCCAGCAAATGTATCCCACGAATGTGTAGGCGACGAGCACTGCCGCCGCCCAAAACAGCACTTTCATGCCTGGTTCCCCGTTCC
>JASHPH010000113.1 GCA_030038255.1 Candidatus Sulfotelmatobacter sp.
AGATCCTTTAGCGCAACCTCGAAGGCCTTGGCTGCAGAGAAGTAAAAGTCCGTGTTCTCCAGAGGAGGATCGAACTTCTTTGCTGTGAAATACTCCGGGCGCGTGCCCTGCGTGGCCTGGTATACGATCAAAAACTTGTCGTGAGCATCGTTAAAACGGCCGAACACAACAACCCACCCTGCCTCGCCCTTCTTCGCAATGTAATACCTTGTGCTGCCCTTTTCAGGCTTTAGATCCTGAACGACGTCGGTAGCGTGCCACGATGCAACGTCGTATTCGGCGAGCATCCGACCACGTGCCGTTGTGGCTTGCAGGTCGGCCAGCGTCGGTACTTTGTTTTCTTGCTCAGCCTTCTGCGCCAGGAGTATCGAGCACGAGCCCACCAAGATTATCGGCAGGACACAACGTGGAACCATTGACTGTCTCCAAGTGGGACAATACTACGCCCGAAGAGATGCTCATAAAAGCCGGCGCAGGTTTTGTCCGCTGCCGCCAGGGTCCAGTGCTGATAGAATTTTTCGTTCCTTAACCGTTATTCATACTCATTGAGGCCTTACATGTCTCCTTCCCGCATTCAGCGCGCCATTCTCTCAGTCACTAACAAATCCGGGCTTGTCGACTTCGCCCGCAGACTCGCCGCACTTGGCATCGAACTCATCTCGACTGGCGGCACGGCAAAACTTCTTCGCGACTCCGGCATCGCGGTCAAGGACATCTCGGAACTCACCGGCTTCCCCGAGATGCTCGACGGCCGCGTCAAGACGCTTCATCCAAAAGTGCACGGCGGAATCCTGCATCGCCGCGACGATCTCAAGCACGTTGCCGCCGTCGCCCAACACGGCATAGCGCCCATCGATATGGTCGTGGTGAATCTCTATGCCTTTGAGAAGACCGCGGCCAAGCCCGACGTCACCTTCGACGAACTGATCGAAAACATCGATATCGGCGGTCCCTCCATGATTCGCTCTGCCGCCAAGAACTTTCACGATGTCGCGGTCGTCACCTCGCCTGCCGACTACGACTCCATTGCGGCGGAACTGGAGCGAGAAGGCGGGAGCCTGTCGCACGCGACGAAGTGGCGCCTCGCCCAGAAAGCGTTCGCCACCACGGCCGCCTACGATTCGGCCATCGCTTCCACACTGGAGCGAATCAGCGGCGATACATTCCAGTTGCAACCAGAAGCTGCAGCTTTTCCGCAGATCCTGCGTCTCTCCTTCCGCAAGAATCTCGACCTTCGCTACGGCGAAAATCCTCACCAGAAGGCCGCCATGTATTCCGACGGCTCGGGCACGGGAGTCGCCAACGCGCGCCAGTTGCAGGGCAAGGAACTTTCCTACAACAACATCGTTGACCTGCAGGCGGCCTGGGATTTGGCGCAGGAATTCAACGAAAGTTCCGACGATGACTCACCCTTCTGCGCCATCATCAAGCACACCAATCCCTGCGGCGCCGCCACCGGCAAAACGCTGGCCGAAGCCTACCGGCGCGCTCTCGAGTGCGATCCCGTCTCGGCCTTCGGCGGCGTGATCGGCGTCAATCGCGCCATCGACGCCGAAGCTGCCGAGGAGATGCACAAACTCTTCCTCGAAGTCATCGCAGCTCCGGCCTTCGACGAAGCGGCCAAGATGAAGTTTTCATCGAAAAAGAATCTCCGCCTCGTCGAGGTCACGCCATCCCCGCAAAAGTGGATACTGAAGAACGTTTCCGGGGGCATCCTCTTGCAGGACGCCGACGTGCGCCCGCTCCAGGACGCCGATCTCAAAATCGTCACCAAGCGTGCTCCCACGCGCGACGAGATGCGCGCCCTGCTGTTTGCCTGGAAGGTTTGCAAGCACGTCAAGTCCAACGCGATCGTCTACGCCCGCGATGGCCAGACCGTCGGAGTAGGCGCCGGCCAGATGAGCCGCGTCGACTCCGCCAAAATCGGCGCCATGAAGGCCCAACTCCCACTTAAGGGCACCGTGGCCGCCTCTGATGCGTTTTTCCCATTTCCCGACGGCGTTGAAGAGATCGCTAAAGCCGGGGCTACCGCAATCATTCAACCGGGAGGCTCGCAGCGCGATCCCGAGGTCATTGAAGCCGCGGACCGGCTTGGCCTGGCCATGGTTTTCACCGGCGTCCGGCACTTTCGCCACTGAATAGAGCCAACTCAGTCGCCAAAGAGTCGTCCTTTACATAACTTCACGCTCCCGCCGGTCCTTGTCCTTCCGGTGCAAGTGAATTCCAGACTGAGCGCACGTTTTTCCCCATCCCGTCTCGCCTCAGGGTAGAATAAAGGCACCTTTCCCCCGGCGCCGTTGCATCCAACTAGCAGGGTTTCGGAAGCGCGCTCGCGAGCGCAGTCAGGTTATGATGAACAGAATTTTTCGCCTTTTTTTGATGATGGCATTGGCCGCAACCGCGGCCGCCGGCCAAACCACCGATTCTTCCGCGCAGGGATTCACCGCGCCGGACGCCAAAACGGCTCAGTCCACGCCGCACAAGATCGATCGTGCCTCGGCCTACTACCACTACACGCTGGCGCATATGTACGAGGAGATGGTCACCGCCTACGGCCGCAGCGATCTGGCCAACAAAGCGATCGAGGAGTACCGCCTCGCCATCGATGCCGATCCCTCCTCCGAATTCCTGACTGCCGGCCTGGCCGAGCTCTACGTGAAGACCGGGCGCATCCGCGATGCGGTGCTCGAAGCCCAGGACATCATCAAGCGCGATCCCAAGAATCTCGAAGCCCACAAGCTGCTCGGCCGCATTTATCTGCGCTCCCTCGGCGACATGCCCAGCGGCAGCGGCACCGACAACGTGCTCAAGCTCGCCATCGAGCAGTACGAGCAGATCGTGCAGATCGAGCCTGACAGCGTGGATGATCACCTGCTACTCGGCCGCCTCTACCGCCTGAACAACGATCTGATTAAGGCGGAGCAACAGCTCAAAATCGCCATCAAACTCGATCCCGGCTCCGAAGAGGCCGTTACAACGCTCGCCATGCTCTACACCGACGAGGGCGATTCGGCCCACGCGCTGCAGGTCCTAAGTTCGGTGCCGGACTCGGCGCGGTCGGCGAAACTCTACGGTGCACTGGGCGCGGCTTACGAGCAGCGCAAAGATTACAAGGCCGCCATTGAAGCCTTCCGACGCGCGGTCGTGCTCGATCGCGACAACCTCGACGCCATTCGTGGCCTCGCCGAAAATCTGCTGAACGACGGCCAACTCGATGCCGCCCTCGAACAATACAAAGTCATCGCCGACTCCAATCCCGAAGACGCGCAAACCTACGTGCGCATCGCCGAAATCTATCGCCGCCAAGGCAAGTACGATCTGGCCCTGGAAAACCTGAAGCGCGCCGACACGCTCGTTCCTGACACCATGGATGTTCCCTACAACATGGCCGCCGTGTACCAGGCTCAGGGACGCTACGACGACGCCATCAAACTGCTGCAGGATCTGGTGAAGCGCACCGAAAAAAGCGACGTCGCCTCCAGCCAGGCCGACCGCAATAATCGCGCGATTTTCATCGAGCGGCTGGGCATGGTCTACCGCGAGCAGGAAAATTACACCGCTGCGGTCGAAACGTTCCGCAAGATGCTCTCGCTCGGCGACGAAAACGCCCGCAGCGGCTATCAGGAAATTATCGACACCTATCGCGAAGCCAAGCAATGGTCGCAGGCTACTGCCGTGGCCAAGGAAGCGGTGCAGAGAATGCCGGATGATCGCGATCTGCGCATGGTGCTCGACTCGCAACTCGCTGACGAAGGCGAAGTCGACAAAGCCGTCGCCGACGTGCGCTCCTTCCTCAAGGGCAAGCCCGAGGATCGTGAAGTCTACTTGCGGCTGGGCATTGTTCTCACCCGCGCCAAGCGCTGGAAAGACGCCGAAGATGCTTTTGCCAAAGCCGAGCAGATGTCGGCCAAGAGCGACGACAAGGCGTACGTCTGGTTCCTGCGCGGCGACATGTATCAGCGGCAGAAGAACTATGATCAGGCCGAGATCGAGTTCAAGCGCGTTCTCGCCGCAACTTCGCCCGCCGATCCGCAGAGCGCCGCCACGCTCAATTACCTCGGCTACATGAACGCCGATCGCGGCGTGAAGCTCGATGAGTCACTGAACTACATCAAGCAGGCTCTCAGCTTTGAGCCCAATAACGCCGCTTATCTAGACTCGCTCGGCTGGGTTTACTTCAAGCAGGGCAAGTACGATCTGGCGGAAGAAAATCTGAACAAGGCCGCGGCGCACATGGGCTCCGATCCCACGGTGCAGGAGCACCTCGGCGACCTCTACCAAAAAACCGGCCGCCTGAAGCTGGCCGCTGCGCACTGGGAGCGCGCCGTTCAGGAGTGGAGCCGGACTGTCCCTGACGAAGTCGACGGCGATGCCCTCGCCTCCGTGCAGCAGAAGCTCGACGCCGCCAAGGTGAAACTGGCGAAAGAAGAGACCGAAAAGCAGTAGCCCGCAATGCTCATGTAGGGACGGGTGTCTCGCCCGTCCATGCCGCGACGATCTTTGTCGCGGCTTCGTTTTTCTGGCTCGATTCCCGCATCACGTTTCCGCTGAGATCCGAAATGCGAGGGCTTGCTAAACTCTCCAAGATGCCTCCGGAAGATTTCGCCATCCGCGAAGCCACGCCTGCCGACATCCCTGAAATCCTGCGCCAGCGCCGCTGCATGTACGAGGACATGCGCTATGACGACGCTGCGGCCCTCGACCAGATGACCACGTTAACGTCCGCGTACCTCGGCGAGCACATGCCGGACGGCTCGTTCCGCGCATGGCTGGCTTCAGTTGAAGGCCGCGTAGTGGCAGGAGGCGCTGTGGTCATCACTCCGTGGCCCGCCCACGCCTACGATCTGGAGTGCCGGCGCGCCACGATTCTCAACGTCTACACCGACCCTGAATACCGCCGCCGCGGCATCGCCCGCCGTCTGATGCAGACTATGATCGACTGGTGCAAACGCGAAGGCCTCGCCCGCGTGACGTTGCACGCCAGCGACGACGGCCGCCATCTCTACGAGTCGCTCGGCTTTGAAGACAGCAACGAGATGCGCCTCAAACTTCGCTAGCCATACGCGACTCGCGGCACCTCCTCTGCTATCCTCTGCTATCCTTTTCTCATGCTGGCGGCCTACGCGGTGCACGTTGAGCACTCCCGCGGACGCCGCTTCATCGAGCCTCAGCATCCTTACCGCAACGATTTCCAGCGCGACCGCGACCGCGTCATTCACGCCCGCGCCTTCCGCCGCCTCGAAGCCAAAACCCAGGTCTTCACCCGCCGGTACTCCGACCACTTTCGCAACCGCCTCACCCACACGCTGGAAGTCACGCAGATTTCGCGCACCATTGCCGGAGCACTCGGCCTCAATGCGGATCTCACCGAAGCCCTCGCTCTGGTGCACGACATCGGCCACCCTCCCTTCGGCCACGCCGGCGAAAAAGCGCTCGATGCCGCCATGCGCGAGCACGGCCTCTCGTTCGACCACAACCTGCACGCCCTGCGCATCGTGGAAGATTTCGAGCAGCGTTATGCAGCTTTTCGCGGATTGAATCTCACGTTCGAGGTTCGCGAGGGCATCATCAAGCACTCGCATGACTACGACGAGAAGACGCATCCCGAATTGGCCGAGTATCTTCTGGACCAACGCCCGCCGCTCGAAGCACAGCTCATCGACCTCACCGACGAAATCGCCTACAACACCGCCGATCTCGACGACGGCTACGAAGCCCATTTGCTGTCGCTGAAGGAAATTCGTAAGGGCGTTCCCGTGTTCGAGCGTTTCTATCGTGAAGTCGAGCAGACTTATCCGGATGCACCGGAAAAACTGAAATTCAACGAGACCGTGAGGCGCATCCTCAACCGCTTCGCCGACGACCTGATTCAGAACACTTGGTCCCGGGTGAATCAGGCCGGAATCCGCGCGCTCGACCATGTCCGCCAGCATCCCGAGCGCCTCGCCGCTTTCAGTGCACAAGTCGATGCTGAGCGCGCGCAGAACAAGAATTTCCTGTACGAGAACCTCTATTTCAGCCCGGCGCTGGCCAGCGAAAAAGACGACGCCGAGCGCGTGGTCGGTGAGCTGTTCACGTTCTGGATGGAAGATCCCGCAACGCTGCCCGAGCACTACCAGGATAAAGCCAAGGAAGAAACGCTCGCGCGCGTCATCTGCGACTACATCGCCGGCATGACCGATAACTTCATCCTCGAACAATACGAAAAGTATTGCGGAGCCTAATCTGCCCGAGATGAAACCGCGCTCGGGCTGGATAGATCCGGGTGATCCAGAGGCTTGTGTGGTCCGGGTCGAAGCCTGTCCCGAGCGGAGTCGAGGGCAAGGACGCGTCGAGCGCAGCTCGACGTTTGCAGATCAAAGCAGCTGAACTCTCGCGCTC
>JASHPH010000114.1 GCA_030038255.1 Candidatus Sulfotelmatobacter sp.
CTCGCCGTCGCCGGATAGATCTACAGTGCCAACTGGGCAATCTGCACTGGCGGGACTCTCACCCGCTAGATCATCAACTAGCTTCACTGCACTATCCCGGCGCACTGCAATGGCGATGTTACGCCAACCACGGCAAAAGCTCTCAGTTTCCGGTTTGCCGACTACCCTCCCAGGGCAGCCAAATTCGCCGATAGCAGGCCCCTCACGGGCAGTTGCAAAACTCCCTACTTAGACCTGTAGACCTTCGCCTCGGCTACGACGCTACTCGGGTCGAAGTTGTTGATCTCTTCGATCAGTTCGTTGGTAACGATATCCTGGACGCGAAGGTTCTCCTTAATAACGCCCCACTTGCGCAGAAAATCCAACGGCCTGATCTACAACTTGACGGAGTGATATCGGCAGCAGAAGGCTTGTTACCACTGCGGCCTTCTTAGGCTTGTCTTTCGTAGCTACCAAGTGGTGTTAACGCTCAATCTCTCCCCGCAAAACATTCATCGACGCCGGCGGAAGCGTGTAGACCGCCTCTCGGCCTCCGCTCACCGTCGACTTCACCGGCGGGCCGTCCGGATCGGCATGGCCATCGCGTCGAACTGGATGCCACTGATACTGCGCTTTCCCGAAGGTCAACATCGTGACCGGTCCTGAGAATCCTCGACTGGGATCTTTGCCGTCGTCGAACAGGACGCGCACTGAGTGAGGCTTGTCATGGTCCTTGTTGATCAGCAGGAGCGACCACTGGCCATCGGGACGCTTCACCGCATAAGCCGTCACGAGTACGTGTCCATCAGCATCTTTCAAGTCGCTTGATCCCGCAAATAATGTGTGTTCTTCATCGCCCGGCTTGACCCACTCCCCGGTGAGGAATTCCGCAGCGAAAAACTGTGAGGTGCGCTGGCGGATCTGGTAATTCCGATCCGTCATGAACATGTGATAGGTGCCCCAGCTGTTTGGACAGGCGGGATGCGGCGGAGAATACGGCAACGCGTGGTAATAGTGAGTCGACTGGCCGCCGGCGGTTAAAAAGCCGGCAAAGGTATCGGCCAGCCACAGTGCGCCGAAAATTTCGACCGACGCTTCGCCGCCATGAGCGTTCGTTTCCGTATCGAGCAGAGGAATTCCTGCCGGCAATCCATCGTCTCTCCACACCTGCATGATGTGGGTGAGCAGCTGCGGTTCTTCGTACAGGTTCTTCCACGGAGTTTCACAGCCGTCGTATGGATAATGCTCGAACGACATGAAAGTGAAGTCGGCAAGCCGTCCGTGCGTTTTCAAGTAGGCGAGAAAGCGGCTGAACCAGGAGGTTCTCCCTTGCGAATCGGGCCATGCTTTGATGTCCTCGGTCACGCCCTGGAAAGCTGGTCCACCGAGCTTGAAACCGGGGTCGACTTTATGAATCGCCGCCGCAAACTGAAGGTAGAGCGCCCCGTAATCCTCGGGCAGCATGTATTGACCGTCGGCTTCCTCTCCCATCTCAACATACGAGACGGGATAGCCACGTTTCTTCAGATACGCCATTTGCGCAGCCGAATCTTCCGGCGTGGAATAAAGCATTGCGACCGGAACGATTGCGGGTAAGCTGCGTGTAATTCCACTCGTGAAGAACAGATCGAAACCGGGCTGATCGCCGGATTCCATGCGGTCCGGCGCAACATAAAGATCGGAGAGCTCATGCCATGGGTCGACCGATGAACAGTAGGTCAGCGACTGCTTCTGATCAGCAGAATGCTGCAGCAGATCTTTAAAGCCGCTCTGGCCATCTTTCCTGCCGACGTAAACTTCGCGAATCGCGTATCCGACGCAGTTGCGCCGGTCGGCGCCGCCGTTGGTGTCGCAGGTATTGGACGATCGCGTCATGACGACGCGCACGAACTTCGTGGTGACCGGCGACGAGGTCACTTGCAGGGTCACCGTTCCACCGCGGCCATCGCTCACAGCTCCAGACGGGAATTGTTTCCATTCGCCACTCACCGGTTCGTCCATCGCATCGCCGTCTCCGGTCCAGTACTGAAGTTCAAAGGACACTGCATACGGATCGGCCCAGGCGATGCGAATCGCATTCACATCCTGCTTTTTCCCCAGATCAACGACGATCCACTGTGGATGCAACGCGTCGTCTTCGCCGGTGAAGGCCGAGGTCAGATACGGGTTGCTCTTCCAATAGGTGGTCAGGTCGCCGTCGTCCAGCCGCGAGAAGCCGTCAAATTCCGTGCCGCCATTGCGCGTGAATCCGCGATGCGGCAGCGAATATCCATAAGAATGGCGGATGATTTCCGTCGGGTTGGAGTCGCCGGTGAAATATCCTTTTCCCGATGGATCGCTCCACGTGCCCTTGGGATTCCAATGCCAGGCTTGCACGAACAAGTCCGTATTCTGGCGATAACTGACAACTCCCCAACCCGCGGACAACACCTGCTCCAGCTGATCCGGCCGGAAGAATGTGTCGGTCGCGTTGCTGGGCACACGATCTACGGTCGTCCCCAGGGCATGGAGAGGACGAAATGTGTTCACGGGGTGAGTCGTGTCCACGCGCACGGTCTGTGCCTCGACGGTAATGGGAAGAATCGTGACCACCATCGCCAGCACGATGCCGCACTGTTTCATTGGCGACCTTGTAGAGAATCGTTTTAATGGGAGCGCAAAAGCCAAGCGGATGCTACCCTGTTTATCCTTGTGGATCAAGGCCGCTGGCCATTCTCACGGAGTGAAAGTGCATGCTGCTTAAGGTATTCGCGGACAAACCATCGCTGGGCGCAGCGGCGGCGGAACAAGCCGCAACTGCGATTCGGCGAGCGATTCAGGACAAGGGGCAGGCGCGCGTGATTGCCGCGACCGCGGCCTCTCAGTTCGAGTTTCTCAACGCATTAACCGCAGCACCCAACATCGACTGGGGCCGCGTCGAACTGTTCCATCTTGACGAATACATCGGACTGCCCATCACGCATCCCGGAAGCTTCCGCAAAATGCTCATGGAGCAACTGGTGCAGAAAACTGGCGTCATACGCTATCACTTGCTGGATGGAGATGCGCCAGATCCTGCGGCAGTGGTTCGTAAAGTGGGAAGGCAGCTGGCTTCGGCGCCCATCGATATCGCCTTCCTCGGCATCGGAGAAAACGGCCACATCGCCTTCAACGATCCACCCGCGGATTTCACGACGGAAGAGCCGTACATCATTGTCAATCTTGACGAAGCCTGCCGCCGTCAACAGGTAGGCGAAGCCTGGTTCAGCGATATTTCGCAGGTGCCCAAACAGGCCATCTCGATGTCGGCGCGGCAAATTCTCAAAGCCAAAGAGATTCTTGCCGTCGTTCCTGACAAGCGGAAGGCGAAAGCCGTGAAAGCTTGCTTTGAAGGAGAGATCAGCCCAATGGCGCCCGCATCCATTCTGCGGCGGCATCCCAACGCCACCGTATACCTGGACAAACATTCCGCGTCGCGGCTCGGAGCGGCGTTGCAGAATACGCTGCTCAGAGATGCTCAGGTCAGAGTGAGCGCGTGATACTGTGAGCGATCCGCCTCCATGACGAGCGTCCGAAGACCCATTCCGTCATTGCGCTGGTGGATTGGCGGCATGCTGTTCGCTTCCACGGTCATCAACTACATCGATCGCCAGACCCTGTCGCTGCTGGCTCCTTACCTCAAGGTCGAATATCACTGGACAAATTCGGACTACGCGAACATCGCCATCGCTTTCCGGGTCGCATATTCGATCGGGCAAACCGCGTTCGGCAAGCTCATGGACGGCATCGGAACACGCCGCGGCCTGACGCTGACAGTGACCGGTTATTCGGCGATCTCGATGCTGACCGCGCTGGCACGAGGCTTCTATAGTTTCGCGACATTTCGTTTCCTCCTCGGCGCGGGCGAATCGGCCAACTGGCCTGCGGCCACCAAGGCGGTTTCAGAATGGTTCCCGAAGCGCGAGCGGGCATTGGCGACTGCGTTCTTCGACAGCGGATCTTCGCTCGGAGGTGCAATCGCACCCTTTATTGTTTTATGGATTTATTTTCGCTGGGGATGGCGTCCGGCGTTCATGATCCCTGGGACCCTCGGTTTTCTCTGGCTGATTCTCTGGCGCTGGCTTTACCATCCACCGGAAGAGCACACCAGAATCAGCCCGGCTGAACTCGAAATGATTGTTGCGGACAAACACGCAGCAGATGGAACACACGACAGCTCGGCCCGTCTGCGCTGGCGCGATCTGCTTAAGTTGCCGCAAGCCTGGGGAACCATCATCGCCAAGTCCTTCACTGATCCCGTCTTCTTCTTTATTACGGAATGGTTTCCGATTTACCTGGTGGCGAAAGGCATCGAACTCAAGAGTGGCTTGATCGCCGTGTGGATTCCGTTCATCGCGGCCGATGTGGGCAGCTTCTTTGCCGGCGGCCTCTCCGGCTATCTGGTCAAGCGCGGATGGTCGCTGGGCGCCGCGCGCAAACTGCCGATTATTTATGGGGGACTCGGCATGATGTTGCTGATCCCGACGATTTTCACTGCGAACGTGTACGTGATCGCTTTTCTTTTTGCAGTTGTCACCTTCACCTACGCGGGATTCACGACCATGGCGAACGTGCTTCCCTCGGATCTGTTTTACAGCGGATCAGTGGCATCGGTCAGTGGGCTGAGCGGCACGGGAGCGGGTATCGGCACAATCGTTGCATTCAAACTCATTGGTTATTTTTCGGACTCGCGCCAGGCCACCGGGACGCATTCTTTCGATCCAATCGTAATTCTCGCCGGCCTGGTTCCGTTTGTGGGTATGATTCTGGTTCTGTTGCTGGTACGGAACAATGAATCGACAACGCAAGGGCTGGTCCGGCCAATTTGACGCCTGGTGCAAGACGCGGGTGTAGTCGAGGAGAAGTCAGTGAAGATTAAAGATGCCAAAGTGTTTGTCGCTAGCCCGGGGCGAAACTTTGTCACGCTGAAAATTTCAACGGACGGGGGTGTTTGCGGTCTGGGCGACGCGACGCTCAACGGCCGCGAGCTGGCGGTGGCATCGTACTTGACTGATCACGTCCTTCCGTGTCTCATCGGACGCGATCCATTTCAAACGGAAGATATCTGGCAATACCTGTACCGCGGCGCGTACTGGCGGCGCGGCCCGGTCACCATGACCGCAATCAGCGCTGTGGACACGGCACTGTGGGATATCAAGGGCAAGGCGTTAAACATGCCGGTCTACAACCTCCTGGGAGGCAAGAGCCGGACTGGTGTTCTCGTATATGGGCACGCCAATGGTCGCGACATCGAAGAGACTGCCGATGAGGTCGCGAAATACAAAGAGATGGGATATCTCGCGGTTCGAGCGCAGACGGGAATTCCAGGTCTGCCTTCCACCTACGGCGTCTCGCGCGACAAGCTGTTCTACGAACCTGCGGAAAAGGGTCTGCCGGCGGAAAATCAATGGTCAAGTGAGAAATACTTGCTGCACGTCCCAAAACTGTTTGAGGCTTTGCGTCTGAAGTTTGGAGACGATCTCCATCTGCTGCACGATGTTCACCACCGGCTCACTCCCATTGAAGCGGCGCGCCTGGGGAAGAGTCTGGAGCCTTATCGCCTGTTCTGGCTGGAAGACGCGGTGACGGCGGAATTGCAGGAGGGTTTCCGCATCATTCGGCATCACACGACAACGCCGCTGGCGGTTGGTGAAGTTTTCAACTCCATCTGGGATGCTCACCTTCTCATCACCGAGCAGTTGATTGATTACATCCGGATGACGGTCGTTCACGGTGGGGGGTTGACGCATCTCAAGAAAGTGGCTGCGCTGGCTGAGATTTATCACGTGCGCACCGGTTGCCATGGCGCAACGGACCTGTCACCGGTCGCGATGGCGGCGGCATTGCACTTCGATATTTCCGTCAACAATTTCGGCATTCAGGAATATATGCGCCATACGCGCGAGACCGATGAAGTGTTCCCACACTCGTACTCATTCAGGAATGGGTATCTCCATCCAGGTGACGGGCCAGGATTGGGTGTCGATTACGATGCAACGCTGGCTGCGAAGTTCCCCTATGAGCGGGCCTACCTGCCGGTGAATCGGAAGCTCGACGGGACAATGTTCAATTGGTGAAAAGAGCGAGGACCGGTTTCGCGCCTTCAGACGTGAGGAAACATGAGCTATAGGCCTTTGCAACTTGACGGCAAGGTTGCAGTCGTTGTGGGTGGAAGTTCCGGAATCGGCAGGGCGATCGCGCTGGGACTGGCTCAGGCCGGCGCGGATGTGGTTCCCAGCGCGCGCCGTCAGGAGTTGGTTTCGGTTACGGCGGATGAAGTCGAATCTCTAGGCCGCCGGTCGCTGCGGGTGACGTGCGATGTCTCCGACCGTGCATCGCTGGAGCGGTTGCTGAAGGCGTCGGTGGACAAGTTTGGGAAGCTAGATATTCTCGTGAACGCGGCCGGGTTCAACCAGCGCGCGCCCACGCTCGATTTTCCGGAAGCGGACTGGAATCGCCTGATCGATACCAATCTGACGGGCACGTTGCGCGCCTGCCAGATCTTCGGTCGCCATATGATCGAGCGCGGTTACGGACGCATCATTAATATCGCATCGATGGGGTCATTTCTCGCGCTTTACGAAGTTGCGGCCTACTGCGCCAGTAAGGCCGGCCTCGCCTCGCTGACGAAATCGCTGGCGATTGAATGGGCCCGGCACAAAATCTGCGTAAATGCGATCGCTCCGGGATATTTCCGCACCCCGCTGACGGAGAAGCTAGTGGTCGGCACAGGCCGTGGCGAGGAAATTCTGCTGCGCACTCCCATGAAACGTTTTGGCGAACTGGAGGAGCTGGTGGGAGCCACGATTTTTCTTGCTTCCGATGCGGCCAGCTTCGTAACGGGCACGATTCTGGCAGTGGATGGCGGCTTTCTGGCCAGCGGCGTCAACCAATAATTTGTCGGATTCCCCTTACTGCTTCACTGCTTTATCCAGTAGCACTTCCCGTGCTGAAGC
>JASHPH010000115.1 GCA_030038255.1 Candidatus Sulfotelmatobacter sp.
AACAAGTTGCTCTCGAAATGGACTCTCGTTCCCACCCTTGGGCGGACAGCTTGTGACTAGGCCATTCACGGGCGCTTGAAGCCACTGCCGCCGCGAAGGATGTGATCGAGGGAAATTGAGCCCGCGCCATAGAAGATCAATGCAAAGGCAAGGGCTGCTACCGCGAGGGGGAACTCGTAGCCCGGTCCCGCGGAAGAGCCACGAAGCCCATTGTGCCAGTGCACTTTCCCGATTGCGACCGCCAAGTCGATGCAGAGGGCGAAGGCCGCGAGGCGTGTGAAGAATCCGCCCAAAATCATGAGCCCGCCCAGGAACTCGGTGAAGGAGGCTACGTAGGCCAGCCAGGTGGGTATGCCAAGGCCGGCCATGAAGTGGGCGGTCTGATGCAAGGCGAACACTTTCTGATAGCCGTGAGAAACCATGATCGCACCCAGTGCGAGGCGCATAACGAGAAGGGCAAGGGGTTGCAATCGATCGAGAATCCGCAAGGGTCCTCCCGGTAAATCCTTATGAGAACAGATTATCGCGGCGGCGCGCAACACGGATTGTAACCATGCGACGAGATTAAACTTGACAACTGACGAACCACAGATTTCTAATGACACTCCAGCTTAGTTCACACGTCCGGCAGTACTAACGAATCCAACACATACGATCGTTCGGAGGTAGAGTGAAAGGAGCAAGGCTATTCGTGACCCTGCTGCTGCTGGGTCATGGTCTCGCCGCCCAAACGGGCAAGCGCGTCGCCTTTCTGCCGGCGAACAGCAAATATGCGGAACTTGAGAATCGTGTTGCGGACCACCTGATCGAGAAGTTCGCCGGCCGCCCAGGTTTGACCGTTACCGACCGCCAAAGCATCGAGAAAATCATCAAGGAGCAAAATTTTCAGAACAGCGACCGGTCGTCGCCGGACTCGGCTGCACGCATCGGCAAGATCGCGGGCGCCGGACAAATCATTCTTGTGCAGGTGGATGCCGGCAGTTTTACCGCACAAGCGCAGAGGTCCGGCAACACGACCAGGAGCGTCGGCACCGTCATCCTTCAGGCCCATGCCCGCATGGTCGATGTTGAGACGGCTGCGATTCTCACTCAACCCTCCTCATCGTTTCAGGACAGCGCCGAAATTGCCAAGGTGGTTGATCACCCCGCCGTGAACACCCCCCTTTATCGTCGTCCCGCATCCAAGGAGGTCGTTTCGAACAGCGACCCCAAGGTGGTTGAGGCTGACGAGTGGACCAAGGCGGTGGACGCGGTCTCGTCCCAGTTGGGGTCCAAGCTATCCGATACCTTGGCAGCAGCGCCCGTGGCAAAAGTCGAGCCCGCGCTGGTGGCGGGAATCGCCAATGGCAGCGTTTACATTAACGAAGGCTCCTCCGCAGGAATCAAAGTTGGCGACCGGCTCCAAGTCACGCGTCAAACGGACACGGGACTGGTTGATCCGAAAACCAACAAGAAAATCGCCGAAAAGAGTTCGGTGTGCGTACTTACGGTGACCAGCGTCAGCGACGAACATGCATCGGGAACCTGTAAGGGTGGCCTGCCGCAAAGGGAAGATGTGGCCGAGCCGATCCGTCAGTAGCCATTGGTGGGCCGACCGGGAGAATTGAAGATGACTTGCTGGACAGGTGGGCCCATACCGCGCTCCCTCTGCGCGGTGATCTTCGTTCTGGGCGCGGTGGGCGCTGGGGGTGCACGTGCCCAGACCAGTGCGGGAGAAGATGCAGGTGCTTCGAAACCCAACCGCTTCTTGATCTGTGAGGCGACTGACCAGTCCTGCCTCACGCCCGATCCGAATTACGCGGCGGTGTGGTCGTTCGACGGCACCACCGGCGTGGTCGTTTCACCCGCGCCTGAGTCGGGCACGCGGCTCACAATCGAAACGATGTCTCAGGACAAGATAGTGATCCGCCGCATGGATCCTTCAGGCTGTTCGGCCACGTATTCCGGCACGATTCACGACAACAGCGTCACCGGAACCGTCCAGTGGGTTTGCAGCGCGCATCCGGCACCCGCGACTGGGATCTGGTCCGCGGTATTCCACAATCGGCCTCCTACCGCCCCGAACTCTGCAAATGCAGAGGGCCCGTCCGCGCAAGGGCTGCCCCACCGCTTGATCGAGTGCGAGGGGAACGGTCCGTGCAACGGCGCCTGGACCTTCGACGGTCTTAGCGGCACCGCAACTTGGTTCACCCAATCGCCAATCCGTGCCAGACTCACGATCGTTCGTTCCGATCCTGACGAGATCACAATCCGCCGGACAGATCTCACCGACGGCAATTCGGCCGTGTACCACGGCACACGCAAGGACGATGCCTATTCCGGCGCCGTCATCTGGAGCACGCCCGACCACCCGGGAGTAGCCTCGGGACACTGGTCGGCATCGATCCCGCAAACCAGCTGCGAAGCAGGCGCCGGGCTGTCCACCGGGGAAGCGATGCGCATCGGCCAGAACGCGCTCATGTTCGACCTCGAGGATGGTGCTTTCGGCTGCTACCTGGTTGCCGCGCAGGCGGGCGAACCCATGGCCCAGACAGCGGTTGGGCTCATCTATTACCAGGGACGCACGCGCGACGTTCCTCAGGACTATAAACAGGCATTCTTCTGGCTGCGTAAGGCGGCCGATGCGGGTGTCTATGCGGCGCAACGGACGGTTTCCGACATGTACATGCTGGGTCAGGGCACGCCGCAAGACCGCGAGCTCTCGCGCTTCTATGGCGAGAAGGCCGCAGAACAGAAACGCGACCGCGAACATCAGTTGGAGCGACAGCAGGATCGCGAAGACCGCGCCGCCGACCGTGCTGCCAACACCATGACGGGCTTTGTGATGGGCGCCGTCTTCGGCGCTCTCCTGTTCTTCTAACTGAAAGAGGCGCTCGGAGATCAGCAAGGTTAGTTGCCGCTCGTCGACAAGCCACCCGCCGCCTGCACCAAAGCCTGCGAATACCACTTGTTGGACGGGCGACATAGTACCTCCGTACCGTCTCTAGTACTTCAGTTACCGTTCTGCGGGTGACCAAGGGACGAGTGCAAGCGCACTACATCTA
>JASHPH010000116.1 GCA_030038255.1 Candidatus Sulfotelmatobacter sp.
TTCTCATCTCCGCCGGGGAAGCCTCCGGTGAAATGTATGGCGCGCAGCTGATTGAAGCGCTGCGGCGACGTGATCCCTCACTCACTTTTTTCGGAGTTGGTGGTGACCGCATGCGCGCCGCCGGATGCGACACCGTCCTCGACGCCAAAGATTTGGCCGTCGTCGGCATCACCGAAATCGTCAGCCACCTGGCGAAAATCCTCGGTCTCTATAAGCATCTGATCCGCGAAGCCGACCGCCGCAAGCCGGATCTGGCCATCGTCATCGACTCGCCGGCGTTCAACTGGCGCGTCGCGCGGCAGATGAAAAAGCGCGGCATCCCCACGGTCTACTATGTAGCGCCGCAATTCTGGGCCTGGCGCCAGGGACGCGTGCGCCTCATCCGCGACTATATCGACAAGGCGCTCGTCATCTTTCCGTTCGAAGAGAAGTTCTACTGCGACCGTGGTGTGGATGCGACCTTCGTCGGCCATCCGCTCGCAGACTTGCCGCAACCTTCAATTTCCCGCGAAGACTACGCGAAGCAATTCAATCTCGATCCGGCGAAACAGTGGATCACCCTCATGCCCGGCAGCCGCGTGAAAGAAGTCCGCATGAACCTGCCGACGATGCTCGAAGCGTGGACACTACTGGGAGACAACTACGAATACCTGCTTCCGGTTGCTCCGACACTC
This sequence comes from Candidatus Sulfotelmatobacter sp., assembly GCA_030038255.1. Taxonomy (GTDB): domain Bacteria; phylum Acidobacteriota; class Terriglobia; order Terriglobales; family Acidobacteriaceae; genus Sulfotelmatobacter. The sequence continues at coordinate 675 of JASHPH010000116.1, forward strand.
AATGCCGAGTTCCTCTCCAGCATCATCGATTTTGAGAGGCCCGTTCTCCCCAACATCAAGCTCGTCCCCGAATCCCTGGCCGCCCTCTACCATTCTCGCGCCGGGATCATCGCCAGCGGCACAGCGACCGTCGAGGCCGCCATGATGAACTTGCCGTTTGTCATGGTTTACCGCGTCTCGCCGCTGACTTATCTGCTCGGCAAGCCACGCGTCAAGGTACCTCGGTTCGCCATGGTTAACCTGATCGCCGGGGAGGAAGTTGTTCCGGAGCTGGTGCAACACGACTTCACCGCGCAGAACGTCGTCACAGAGCTCAACGAAATCCTTCCTGACAGCCCAGCCCGCGAACACATGCTGCAAGGACTGGCCAAAGTGCGAACCTGCCTGCGTGCTCCGGCAGGCGAGTCTGGCTTCGTCCAGCACCCAGCCGACCGTGCGGCTGAAATTATTTGCGCGCTCGCCAATACGCATGCATCTCATCAAGCAGGCGGCCAGTTCTAAGAATCTAGGCGCGTGATTGCGGCAGAACAACGTCTTTCAAGCCGATCCGCTGAAAGACGAAGGGCAGACAAGCAAGAGGATTTATGAGGGCCCCGAGCTGGATGTTTTCACAGCTTCGATTCATTCTGATCAGTTCGTTAGTGCTCTCGTGCTGGGCCGCCGACGCGCAGCAACGATCGTCGACGCCTGGCACCGGCACAATCCTGAGTCTGCCTGATGTCACACCTCCCCAAGAAGCGGCTCAGCCGCGCTCAGGAACTATCAGCGGCACGGTGGTTGATAAAGACGGTGCGGTCGTGACCAAGGCAAGAATCACTCTGACCATGCGGGGGGCAGAGAGTGGGCCCGGCTGTCGCGAGGCGGATTCGGACAGCGAAGGGCACTTTACTTTTTCCGACGTTGCCGCGGGTCCGTTTGAACTGACTGTGACTTCACCCGGATTTGCACAGCGGAACTTGTCCGCCACCCTGCAGCCCGGAGCAGACTACGTATTCCCTCCGATTGGCCTGGTGGTCGCGACCGAAGTGGAGGTGCGGGTGACGGTGAGCCCGGAGGAAGTGGCCGAGCAAGAGATTCACGAGGAGGAGAAACAACGGGTATTTGGCGTGTTCCCCAACTTCTACGTCAGCTACGCCCCCGATTTCGCCCCACTCAACGCGCGCCAGAAGTTTCAACTCGCCTGGAAAGCCACAGTGAATCCGGTTTCTTTTGCGGTCGCCGGGCTTTTTGCAGGACTGGAGCAAGCCGACGACATACTTCCCGGATACGGGCAGGGCGCTCAGGGCTATGCCAAGCGTTTCGGCGCAAACTACGCCGATATGTTCTCCGGAACGTTCATCGGAGGGGCCTTTCTGCCCACAATTCTTAAGCAGGATCCCCGCTATTTCTACAAGGGAACTGGCAGCAAGAGGTCGCGATTCTTTTATGCTTTGAAAAGTTCGGTGATGTGCAAAAGCGACAATGGCCGATGGCAGCCGAATTACTCAAGCATGCTGGGCGCGCTGGCCGCTGGCGGCCTGTCGAATTTGTACTACCCGGCTGCAAGTCGCAGTGGAGTAGCGGTGACCTTCGAAAATGCCTTGATCGGGATTGGTGGAACGGCCTTCGGAGCGGTCTTTCAAGAATTTTTCCTGCGCAGGATGACTCCTCACCCCGGAGGCGCAGAAAAGGCCGGAAATTGAGGGCTCGATCCACCCGAGCGCGCGTCTTTGGCGACCAACGGTGCGTGCGTTGGAGGCTTCACGATTCCTGATCCTTGTGTTCCCTACATCTTTTGCGTCAGAATCTTCATCATAGGAAATGGGTTATTCATTCCTGGGAGATTCCTCTGAATGGCCATTGACCGGCGGCGCCTTCCCCGCGTCTTTACCAGTTGTCTGACTCTGCTTGCCGTCTTTGTACTCGTCGCCTCGTCGTGGGCCGCGGAAAAAGCCCGCCTGCGCGTGGATGATTACCAGATCCAGGCCGAACTCACGCCGCATCTGCACGCGATCACCGCCCGCGCCAAGGTCAAGTTCACCGCATTGCAGGATCTCAGTGTCGCAGTCTTCGAATTGCACAACGACCTGCGCGTCACCAAGGTTCTCGACGAAAAGAATCAGCCGCTCTCGGCTGAGCGCGTCACGCAGGACTCAACGGTTCGCGTGCCACTGCCCGCAGGCCTGGCCAAAGACGCCTCGACCACCCTGACGTTCGAATACGAGGGGAGTCTGGAAAGTTCCGACAACGGCCCCGTACCCGGGTTGAAGCTGGCCTACATCGGAGACGACACCAGCTACCTCTTTTATGCCGGGCGCTGGTTCCCCGTCAGCGGCTTCGGGCTGAATCGCTTCACCTCCACGATTTCGCTGACCATCCCCGCGCACATGTTGGCGATCGGCAGCGGCAAAGAAACCGTTACCGAACATGCGGCCACGAACAAGCCGGACGCGAGTGTCTTGCCCACAAAGACGTTCACCTTCGTCTCCGACAAGCCTAGCTTCCCGGGAACCATCATCGCCGGCGTCTTCGGCCAGGAATACAAAAGCGATGAAGCGGGAGTGGACCTGCATGTTTTCTTCAAGCCTACGCACCAGAGTCTGGCGGCGACTTACACCACCACGGCGGTGCAGGAGTTTACGTATTTCATCACGCTCTACGGGCCGCCGCCTTCGCAGAAGCTGAACGTCGTGGAATTGCCCGACGATACGCTTCCCTATTGTTGGGCGCCGGAGATCGCCGGGCTGGCCGGCCCCTCGATCACGGAAAAGACCAACTATCAGCTGCTGGCCAACGCGATTGCGCACCAATGGTGGGGAGTCTCGGTGAGTCCCGCGACCAAAGACGACTGGTGGCTGAGCGACGGTTTCTCACGCTACTCGCAGGCGATGTATGTAGAAAACGCGGCCGGTCAGGCGGGTCTGGAGGAAGTGGTCAAGGACCTGTCGGTCGGCGCACTGGCCTACGACACCGTGCCGCTTTCGAGCGCCAGCAAGCTCGACATTTACTCCACCGAGTTTCAGTCACTGGCGACCGACAAGGGCGCGATAATTCTGCACATGCTGCGCTACGTGCTTGGCGAAGACAAATACAACAAGACCATGCGCGACTTTGCCGAGCAGTACGCGGGAAAATCGGCGAGCATGGAGGACTTCCGCGCCGTCGCTGAGAAAAACTACGGCGATCAGCTCACCTGGTTCTTCTCGCAATGGCTTGATTCGACCGGAGCCCCGGAGTTCAAGGTGAAGTACACCACGTACCGGTTGGGAGGCGCTGCCGCGCAGAATCCTAAGGAAGAGAAGGTTCCCGGATTCCGCGTTACCGGCGAGATTTCGCAGGATCTTGACCTGTTCCGCATGCCGGTGGACATTCGCATCGACACCGACGGGCGGACGGAAAACAAACGCATCGACGTGGTCGGGACCGATTCGCCTTTCTCGATCGAGACCTTCGGCCGTCCGCGGCGCATTTCAGTCGATCCCGACCACCATGTGCTGACCAACTCCAGCGATGTGAGGCTGCGGGCGTCCATCCTGCGCGGACAGGCCCTGCAACAGCAAGGCGACCTTTCGGGTGCGCTCACGGAGTTCAACAAAGCGCTCGACCTGAACAAGAACAGTTCGTTTGCCCACTACCGGATCGCGGAAGTGTTCTTCCAGCAGCGGAATTATCAGTCGTCGGCGAACGCCTACCGGGAATCGCTCAACGGCGACGGTGAGCCGCGCTGGACCGAAGTCTGGAGCCGCATCCAGCTGGGTAAGATTTTTGACATTACCGGCCAGCGCGAGCGCGCAGTCAACGAATATCGCCAGGCGCTGCAAACCAACGACAATACTTTCGGCGCTCTCGAAGAAGCGCGCAGATACCTGCAGAAAGCCTACGAACGGCCAAAAGAAAGGTCGTAGGGACATCATTCCCGGGCTAGCCCGATTGGGCCTCCTCGTTGGCGGAGGTCCACGGAATCGGAAGGTTCCCGCAAACGTTTCCCCGGCTAACCTTTTCCCCGCTTTCCGGGTCTAAGTGGATATATGCCAGCAGGGAACTTCTAATGGCCCAGCTGCGTATCTCTGATCAGATGGTTAGGCGGGACTTGAGACCCCTCGCCTGAACGTTACCCGGGGCCCCCACGCTCCTCCCCGGAGGCGTGGGGGCATGATTCCGCCGATCAGCGTATGCGCATGCTTCTGGATATCGTCCGGCAGTCCCTCTCCACCCTGTGGGCACACAAGCTGCGCTCGTTCCTGACCATGTTCGGCATCGCCTGGGGTGTCGGATCATTGCTGCTGCTGGTCGGCCTGGGAGAAGGATTCCGCAGCGGCCAGGAAAAGGAGCTCGCCACTCTCGGTCAGAACATCATGTTCATGTTTCCCGGGCGAATTCCCGCGGTCGAGGGCAGCACGCAATCCGGCCAGGTTTACTACTTCACGTACAAGGATTATTTGGCGGTCCGCAGCGAGGCCCAGTTGGTGGGCGCATTGTCGCCAGTACTGAACCGCGAGGACATTCGTGCCGTCAGCGACTACGGCTCGACCAACGGCCAGGTGTTCGGCGTGGCGCCCGATTACAACCAGATTCGCAACGTTCCGGTGCAGCCGGGACGCTGGTTCAACGACCAGGACAATACGGAACGCCGGCGCGTGGCCGTGGTGGGCTGGGAAATGTTGAAGAACATGTTCCCGGGCAGGCCGGCGGTCGGTTCGACGATCCTGCTGAATGGTATTGATTTCCAAGTTGTCGGCGTGGTGGCAAAGGTCGGCAAGGACGGCAATAACGGCACCAACTCGCGCATCTTCATTCCGATTGACACGATGCGCAATCTTTTCCCGCTCACCAAGGCAAATTCCGAAGACGCGATCTCGTTCCTCAATTACCAGCCCATCACGAAAGAACTCCACGCTGAGGCCAAGGACGAGATTCACCGCATCATCGCCCGGCGGCATGGATTTAACCCCAAGCTGCAAGATGCCTTCGACGATTGGGACACGATCGAGAATATGAAGCGTGTGGGAAAGATTTTCGACGCCATGGACTGGTTTCTTGGCGTCGTGGGCGTCGTCACGCTGGGTCTGGGTGCGATCGGAATTATTAACATCATGCTGGTGTCGGTAACGGAGCGAACCAAGGAAATCGGCCTGCGCAAGGCGCTGGGAGCAACCTACCGCGCCATTCTGACGCAGTTTTTCATCGAAGGTGCGTTTCTTACTGCATTCAGCGGCGGAATCGGTCTGGCGGTCGCAACCGGCTTCGTAACCCTCCTCGCGATGTTGCCGTCGCCCGAGGGCTTCGATACTCCGCGCATCATTCCGGCGTCGGCATTGGCTGCAATTGGCTCGCTCGCCATCGCAGGCATTGCCGCAGGGCTGTATCCGGCGCGCAAGGCAGCTTTGCTGCCGCCAGTCGAGGCGTTACGGCAGGAATGAGAAGCTCAGGGGTGAGTAACTAATGATCGTCGACATTGCCAAACAGGCCTACAACGCGCTGCGATACAACCGCAGGCGAAGCATGCTTACGATGCTGGGCATGGCGTGGGGCATCGCGACCGTGGTGCTTCTGCTTGCCTACGGCTCCGGTTTCGAGCGTGGTCTGTGGTCGGCGTTCCGCTCCTTCGGTACGGATCTGGTTTTCATTTTTCCCGGCCGCACCGAACTGCAGGCCGGCGGGACGAAAGCCGGAACTCAGATTCGTCTCGACGTGAACGATCTCGATTACATCCGGGCTGAAGTCCCGCTGCTGAAGCGGCTATCGCCGGAGTCTGCCAAAAACTGCGTGGTTGCGTATGGCACGCGGAGTGCGACGTATGGCGTCAGCGGCGTTTACGCCTCGTATGGCCGAATGCGCAAGATGGATCTGGTCGAAGGCAGCTTCTTCAGCGAATCCGATGACTTCACGCATTCCCGCGTCGCCGTAATCGGCGAAGATGCGAAAAAGAAGTTGTTCTCTGGCCAGACCGCGATCGGCGAAAGCATTCGTATCGACGGCATTTCTTACCAGATCGTGGGCATTCTCAAACACCAGGTGCAGAACGGGGACGACAACATCAACGAGGGCGTCTATGTCCCCTTCAGCGCCATGAGCCACCTGACGAACACGTACTACCTGACCGCGATCGTCATGGAATACGAGGGTGATCACGCGAAGGTTGTCAACGCGCTCCGCTCCTCGATGGGGTTCCATCACAACTTCGACCCAAAGGATCACCGCGCCATTTTTGTGTTCGACGTCGTCGCCGATCTGCTTGATTTGCAGGTCATCACCACCGGCATCAAAATTCTCCTGGGCTTTATCGGATTGCTGACGCTGGGAATCGGCGGCGTGGGACTGATGAACATCATGCTGGTGTCGGTGACGCAGCGCACGCGCGAAATTGGCGTGGAAAAGGCCCTGGGAGCGCACCGCTGGCATATTCTGCTGCAGTTCCTGGCGGAAGCCCTGGTGATCACCGCTTTAGGCGGGCTGCTGGGAGTAGTGCTGGCCTATGTGGTCTCGTGGTCGGTGGGATCGCTGACGCTATGGAGTGCGTTTGAAGACAACGCCAGCGAGGGCGACATTCATCTCTATATCAACTCCGCTACGCTCATCTGGTCGACCGCGATCCTGAGCTTTGTCGGTGTGGTCAGCGGCATGCTGCCAGCGATCAAAGCGGCGAGACTCGACCCCATCGAGGCGCTGCGGTACGAATAGTTTCGTTAGTAGTGATAGCGAGCCTGCAAGAAATCAATCCGCTGATGAGTTACCCGATAAACTAGGCGGTGTTCCTGAGTGAGTCGGCGCGACCAACACCCGCCCAGCACGTATTTCAACGGTTCTGGCTTCCCGATTCCGGTAAATGGGTCGCGTAAGATGCCTTCGATGAGCTCAAACGCCCGAAGAGCAACCTTCTTGTCGGTTTCAACCCAATAGCGAATGTCCTGGCGGAACTCGGCGTGAAAAACGGCCTCCCGTTCAACGCCGCCGGCCAAGCCCCATCTCCAGGCGGAATTTGTCCAAGCTTTCCGGCCGGCCTTTCCCGGCCGTCGCTCGTCGCAGCGCAGTCAGCAATCGCTGCGCATTTCTGGGCGACCGGAACAGATGTGCCGTCTCCATGAGGCTGGCAAGTTCGTCAGCAGGGACCATGGCAACTCTTTTTTCGCCCTTCCGACGCACAATCACCACTTCGTGATCGTTGGCCACGCGATCGAGTACCGACGCCAGACTCTGCCGCAGGTTGGTATAAGTTGTTTCCGTCACGGAACCATTGTACAGAATTCCTGTACGTCCTTCAAGACTGCCTTACAATCCAACCGTGTCCCTGAACAGCAATCCTCGCCTCGATCGTGTCCTCGCCCAACTTCGCCTCTACGAGCATCCCTTACTGAATTTCTCGGCGCGTGCCAAGGGCGACGGCGTCGAGGTCATAATCCAGTTCAAGGATCCGAAGATTCCGGTGCACACGTATTACTTCGAACTGCACCCCCGCGACCTGGACGATCCGCAGTTTGAATGGAGCTTTCAACGCCAGCTCTACGACGCACTGCACGACTATTTCGTGGAAATGTTCAACCGCACGCCGCAGGACCGGAGGCTCCGACAAGACGAAGACCGCGAACTTCGACAAACAGAAGACCGCCAGAAGAAGGGACTGTGAGCATCCTCCGCCAAAAGATAGAGGAGGGGATCCGCGAGCGCGGGCCAATTCCCTTCTTGCGCTACATGGAGTTGTGCCTGTACGATCCCGAACTCGGCTACTACTCGCGCAATGCCGATCAGTTCGGCAAGGCTGGTGATTTCTACACGTCGAGCGACGTGCACGCAGTTTTCGGGCGTTTGGTGGCCCGCCAGTTCGACGAAATGTGGCGAGCGTTGGGCTCTCCGCAAAGCATCACGGTGAAGGAACTGGGGCCCGGTCGCGGCCTGTTCGCCCAAGACGTGCTGGATTGGTCGGAGAAGAAGTTCCCGCATTTCTTTCGTTCTCTGCGCTACATTTTGGTCGAGAACTCGCCTGCACTGCGGCAGCGGATCGAGGGCACACTGAAGCGTCACTTCGAGTCGGGCAAAGCCGTGATTGATGCCGACAACGGAACCTCAGGGGCTAAAGCCCTATCCTCTAAGCTGGAGGACGGCACGACTAAAGTCGTGCCCTTCCCGACCATTGTTTTCGCCAACGAATTCTTTGATGCTCTGCCGGTCGAGATTGTCAGCTCGCAGGGCTCGCTGCGCGTGGATACCCGCGAGGGCCGGTTCGTGGAGACCTGGGTTCCAAGCTCGGCCGAAGAACTCGAATTTCTCGATCGCTATTCGATCCATCCCGAAGCCGGGGAGCGGATCGAGGTTCCGCTGGCTACCCAACAGCACGCGGAAACCGCCGCGCGGGACATCGATCGAGGCTTCTTCATCGCCATTGATTACGGCTACACGCGCGAGGAGCAGCTGGCGGGAAGACATCGTGGAACATTGAAAGCAATTCGCTGGCATTCCGTCAGCGCCAATCCGTATGAAGCTCCGGGCGAGCAGGACATCACCGCGGATGTGAACTTCACAGCCCTGGCAGCGGTCGCGGCCAAGCACGGGTTGCAAGTGGAGAAGTTGGTCACGCAGTCGCAGTTTCTGATGGGGATCGGCGAGGCGAATCAGTTTGCCGACGCATTCCAAGATTGCCGCTTGCCCCAGGAGCGCGCCAAGGTCGCATTACAGCTCAAACATCTGGTCACACCGGCA
>JASHPH010000117.1 GCA_030038255.1 Candidatus Sulfotelmatobacter sp.
GTGTCCTGGTCTGAGCTGCCGTAGGTCGATTCGTTTTGCTGAAATTACGGGAAAAAACTGCGAGCATTGCTGATGTAGTGGAGACCTGCGGGGATCCCCCATTGATTTTATTTCATTGTGTGCTGCAGCAACATGAGAGGAAAGGAGTAATGACCTAGAATCACATGGTAGCTGATTGAAAGATGATGGTAGGCCCATCGGCATCGACTTTCAGGAGTGGGTGCCAAACTACCCCAAGCGGCTGAGGTTAAGAGCTATGGTCGTGAGCGTTGGGGGCAAGGTGCGGGGAATACTTGTACCGGTATGTGTCAGAGAGACGAGCGAAAGCAAACCCTCCGATGACGCGTCGTTAGGATCAAGGTGTCGTCAAAACCAGAGGCGAGTGGAACCTCTGGGAGGAGCCTGCCGGGAGACCTGAATACTGGGTAGGCGGCGACCGGCGTAAAGGGGGGCGTGAAGCTGACACAGGCTTTCAATCGGAACTGCAGGAAGCAGTCGCTCCAATGCCAAGGGAGAAGCACAAGTGGTTGAAGCCACGAGGCAAGAGTACCGATGTGGAGCACTGGGCGGATCGATCCGTACGAGCGACGAAGGTTCTGTAATGGAACTGGAGCAAAGGGATCGAGTCAGGTGGTTGCATCAACGTGCAACTGGAAACAGGATGAAGCGTTAACCTGAACTCGTCGCCCTGATTGCGCGAAGGCAATGGTTGACTTAGGTCGCCGCCCCATTCGGGAGTGTCAGATATTTTGTGTAAGAGATTTCTGTGAAGGTGGATTGAGGTTTGTTTGAGCATCAGTCGGATTGCGCCGTCGAATGCTTGGTGGCGAACAACGGCCGACCCGGCAAGCCCTGTCAAGGCCGCCAGCCGCCGAAGGCGGGGGCCGAAGGCCAGCCTTTACAGGGCTAGCTGGTCGGCCAAACTGGTGCCACCGGCGCTGACGGCTGATGGACACTGTCGGTCGCTCGGCGGGCTGCGGCGGCCGGTGCGTGATCCCATTCATCGTGACGATCCTGGAAAACGTGCGCCGAACTGAATGGCAAACTGACCCATGGCGGCGGTCCATTCTATTCCTCGTCGCCAGCGCAGGCCGGCGTTCTTGATCGCGAGGTAAAGCAGTTTGAGCGCGGCATCATCATTGGGGAAGCTGCCGCGTGTCTTGATGATCTTGCGCAGGGATCGGTGCAGCGCCTCGACCGCGTTTGTAGTGTAGATCATTTTACGGACGCCGGGCGCGAATGCGAAGAACGGCACGACGTGCTCCCAAACCCGGCGCCAGGCTTGGCCAATCGCCGGATAGCGCTTGCCCCATTCGGCCTCGAACTCCTCGAGCCGCAGGAGTGCCATGTCAGCGTTCTCAGCTCGGTAGATCGCCCTGATGGCTGGCAGGATCGCTTTGCGGTCTTTCCACGACACGAAGGCAAGACTATTGCGGATCAAGTGCACGATGCAGGTTTGCACGATCGTCTGCGGATAAACCGAGGTGATCGCCTCAGGGAAACCCTTGAGCCCATCGACCACCGCGATCAGGATATCGTTGACGCCGCGCGCCTTGAGTTCGTTGATCACTTTGAGCCAGAACTTGGCGCCTTCGGTCTGCTCGATCCACAGCCCGAGAACATCCTTTTCGCCGTCTGGATTCAGCGCGAGTGCCACATAGACGGCCTTATTCTTGACCAAGCCCTCGTCGCGAATCTTGACCCGCAGGGCGTCGAAAAACACCACTGGATAAACTGGGTCGAGCGGCCGGTTCTGCCATTCCCGCACCTCATCGAGAACTGCGTCGGTGACCCGGCTGATGAGGTCGGGAGAGACATCAGTGGCATAGAGTTCGGCCAGGTGGCCCTGGATTTCCCGCACTGTCATGCCTCGCGCGTAGAGGCTCAAAATCTTGTCATCAAACCCGTCGAACCGCGTCTGTCCCTTGCTGATCAGCTGCGGCTCGAAACTACCAGCGCGATCGCGCGGCACCGCAATCTCAACCTCGCCATCTTGGGTCAGGACTGTCTTCGAGCTCGTACCATTGCGGCTGTTACCTTTGCCGCGGCCTGCAGGATCGCCCTTCTCGTAGCCAAGATGTTCGGTCAGCTCGGCGCCAAGCGCACGCTCAATCAGTGCCTTCTTCAATTGCTTGAAAAGACCGTCATCACCGGTCAGGTCTTCAGGCTTTTCATAGTTAGCAAGAAGTTGATCCAGCAGCTCCGGTGTAATCGTCGTATTGGTCGTCATGTGAGTCTCCCATCTTGGTAAACTCACAGAAACCTACTTACACAGCGTTTCTGACACCCTCCGGAACGAATCCGCAGCTGATTTCGAGTCGTAATGCGGCGAGTCGCTAGCGCTCGCCTTTATGTTGAACCGTCACTTGCGTTGTTACGCGGTATCAAGAAAGCCGCCGAGGGAATCATCCAAGATAATATCGCAGCACTAATGCTCGCATCATAACTGCCACAGAAACCACGGGAAACCCCATAACGACGATCAGCAATGCATCACGCAGCCGAGCCGATCGCGTGCTTCCAAGGGGAGGCAGCAACGCTGCACCAACGAGCGCAAGCGGGAGAAAATACCGTCCCAGCACCTGCTCAACCGTAGGGCTGCCTGGCACAGTAAAGTCCACATACTGGACGCCGAAGACTCCGGCAGCCGAGAGGAGCACTCCCCCGGCCACGACCAACTGACTCCAAACGCTGATACGCTCTGCCTCACTCTTAATTGTGAGCATTGCCGTCACCGCCGCGATCGCTAACATCGCTCTTGCGGCTA